>DASWDX010000245.1:0-12752 GCA_036395055.1 Pyrinomonadaceae bacterium
GTGCGGGCGGAATTTCTGCACGCCTGGCGCGGCTACAAGAAATATGCCTGGGGGCACGACGACCTGAAGCCTCTAAGCAAGAGCTATCACGATTGGTATGCGCAGCCGCTCCTGATGACGCCGGTCGACGCGCTCGACACCATGATTCTCATGGGACTGAAAGACGAAGCGGCGACTACTCGGAAACACATCACCCAAAATCTTTCCTTCGACAAGGACATCGACGTTCAGAATTTCGAGATCACCATTCGTCTCTTAGGTGGACTGCTCTCGAGTTACCAACTCACCGGCGACAAGCAATTGCTGACGCTGGCTGAGGATTTGGGCAACAGGCTGCTGCCTGTTTTCGATTCGCCCACCGGCCTGCCCTACAGGTTCGTGAACCTGAAAACGGGCAAGGTGCGCGGCGCCGAAACGAATCCGGCCGAAGCCGGTACCTTGCTGATTGAGTTTGGGACCTTGAGCAAACTTACGCGCCGGCCTGTCTTTTATGAGAAGGCCAAACGCGCGCTGGTTGAAATCTATAAACGCCGTTCAGCCATCGGCCTGGTCGGCACCTGGATCAACGTCGAGACCGGCAAATGGACAAATACCGATAGCCACATCAGCGGCGCCATCGATAGTTATTATGAGTATCTACTGAAGTGCTGGCTGCTGTTTGACGATCAGGATTGCAAGCGGATGTGGCTCGACAGCATTGCTGCGATAAATAGGTATCTGGCGGATGAGTTTGACCGCCAGGCGGGCCGCTATGAGCTGGAGCTCTGGTATGGTCATGCGGACATGAATACAGGGGTGCGAACGGCAAGCAGCTATGGCGCGCTGGATGCTTTCTTTCCAGCGGTACTTGCTCTTTCCGGAGACCTCGAACGCGCAGCGCGTTTGCAGGTGTCTTCCCAGAAGATGTGGCGGCACTACGGCATTGAGCCTGAAGAAATTAATTACCGGATATGGGAAGTGGTCTCGCCGGGATATCCCCTGCGACCGGAGATCGTCGAGTCGACCTATTACCTTCATCATTACGCGACCCCGGGATCACGGTTATCTTGCCCGCAATCTTCGCCTTCGATTAGCCGCAGAGCGGTGCCCCGCGGCGCCCGAGCGGGGCGAGGTCTTCCCGCACGTAGTCGATTGGCAAGTGCCGCAACCTATCGCCAACAGGGCTGGCTGATGTTTGAGGATTTCGTGAAGTATTGCCGCAGCGACGAAGGTTACGCCGCGCTAAAGAATGTCTTAACCAAAGAACAATCCGATTCCATGCAAAGCTTCCTCTTTGCCGAGACCTTCAAATATTTTTACCTGCTGTTCGCACCGCCTGCGACCCTCGACTTCGATAAAGTAATCTTCAACACCGAGGCGCATCCCATCAGAAGAACATGGTAGTTTTCTATAAACATTCCCTCCCTAACGGGACGAGTCCAGCGCACAAGTGCGCTCTCTGCGCTCTCTGAACTGATCGTCGCGGGCGTACAAGTTCGCTTTTTAAAACAACTGCCTCGGTGCGGGGGACTACATTGAATACTAAAACGCTTGCAAGTGCCGCTGCCTACTACTAACAGTGCTACAACTTGCTAGCCGGGATTCGAACCGCTTAGACTCCGCGCATGCATTCCATTGCCGATGCGCTCACATCACTCCGCGAGCACTTCGGATTCTCTGACTTCCGCGAAGGACAGCGTGAAGTGATCGCGGCAATTCTCGCAGGCAAGGACTCTGTCGTAGTAATGCCCACCGGCAGCGGCAAATCTCTCTGCTACCAACTGCCCGCCATGATGTTTACTGGCGCGACCATTGTTGTCTCCCCGTTAATTGCGCTCATGAAAGACCAGGTGGACGCCCTGAGAGCACGCGACCTCCCGGCGACGTTCATAAATAGCTCTCTCGGCGAGCGGGAACAGTGGTCACGCATCGATGCTCTGCGCAAGGGACGGTTCAAGCTCGTCTACGTAGCTCCGGAGCGCTTTCGCAGCAGCCGCTTTCTCGAAGCACTAAAGTCCATAAACGTCTCGCTCTTCGCAGTTGACGAAGCTCATTGCATTTCAACCTGGGGCCACGACTTCCGTCCGGACTATCTGCGTTTGAAAGGAGTGGTCGAGGCCCTTCATGCTGCCGGACATGGCGCCCAAACCGTTGCCCTCACGGCGACGGCCACGCCTTACGTTCGGTCGGACATAATCCAGCAACTCGGCCTGACCAGGCCCGAAACTTTCGTCAGCGGCTTCGACCGTCCGAATCTAACCATTGACGTCGTGCACACAGAAAAAGAGCGCGAGAAAATAGCGCGCATCAAGCGTCTCGCAAAGACACATGAAGGCTCGGGAATCATCTATGCGGCGACACGTAAAGCTGTAGAACAGGTTGCGCTGGAATTACAGGGACAGGGATTGAGCGTGTCAGCCTATCATGCCGGCATGGGCGACTCGGCGCGCGTGAAAGCGCAGGAAGACTTCATGACGGGTCGCACGCAAATGATTATTGCGACGAACGCCTTTGGCATGGGCATCGATAAGCCTGATATACGTTTTGTTGCCCACTACCAGATGCCCGGATCCATCGAGGCCTACTATCAGGAGATTGGCCGCGCCGGACGCGATGGCCTGGCATCGTCTTGTGTGCTGCTATTCAATTATGCTGACAAGAACACGCACGACTTCTTCATTGAGGGCTCATATCCCAGTGTCGAACTTGTTCGAGACGTATACAACGCACTGGTATCAACCGGGCTCAAGTGCATAGAGCTGTCGGCTGCCGAAATTGGGAAACGTGCCGGTCTTCGTAACGAGATGGCAGTCCAGTCAGCTCTTTATCTACTCGAACGCGCAGGCCACCTGCAACGTGTTGCTAACACCGGCAGCGGCGGAAGGGTCGGCAACGCTCCCTGGAATGTGAACCCTGGGAACGCGCGCGTTGGTAGTGCCCGGCCGGGCAGCGCGAGTGGGGCGCTCGTCTCGCAGGCACTAGCTGGCCAGGACTCAACCACCATCAACGCACGGCGTCGCACTCGGGGTATCGTCATGCTTGACAGCGTTCCGGTCACCAAGCTGCGCGTCACGCCAGGCGACATCGAACGTCGTGCTGCGCTGGAACGGCGTAAGCTGCGCGAGATAATCGAGTTCTGCTACAGCGAATATTGCTATCGCGCCCACATACTCGATTACTTTGGCGATCGACATCACGCGCGGCAGTGTGGCACCTGCGGAAACTGCGCGCCGCATAGCGCGTCGAGAACGCCTCTCGCCGGTGCGGACATTTTAAGTGAGGTGTGGGCTCCGAGACGGAATCGCAAAAATCAAACGGCAATTTCTGAACCGGCGGCTCCTCGCGCTCTGACCGACGATGAAAACCTGCGCGTGCGAAAGATTTTGGCTTGCGCTTCGCGCATGAAAGGGCGTTTCGGAAAGAACATGCTCGCCGCCACACTACGCGGCTCGGCAGCGAAAAATGTTATGCAGGCCCATCTCAACGGACTATCAACTTATGGTTTGCTGAAAGACATGAAGCAAGACGACATCCTGCTTTACATAGATGCGTTGTGTGCCGGGCGTTGTTTGCGCGTCAGCTCAGGAGAGTATCCAACGATTTCGATTACCGATTTGGGGAACCGGGTTATGCGCGAGCAAGAGCGAATTGAACTGGCGCTATGATCTTGCGAGGCGGCTTAAAGTTTCCCTGGGGGCTATGTCCAGGTTCAAGAGGTCTTCAAATTGAACCCCGACGAGCCGGTGCTGAGACCGAAAACGAGAACACGGAGGCTATAACTGTCGTATCCTGAAGCAAAGCCCTGACAGGAGGATTCTATGTTTTGCCCGAAATGTGGCTCTACTCAAAGCGACGAGCTGAAATTCTGTAAATTGTGCGGCGCGAATTTATTTGCTGTTCGTCAGGTAGTGGACAGTCGAGAGATAGCCGACAAGTCCGATTGGGGCAAGAACTGGGTCGCCGATGTGGTTCAGACTCAGGAGGAGAGCAAAAGACGCAAAGAAGAGATTGAACGACAGCGCGGCATCACGCCGGAGATAAAGCTACGTTACGACGAAATCAAAGGCGGCGTAATCACCGGCACTGTCGGCATTGGTATAGCGATTTTTCTCTATGTATTTATGCAGGGGATTATTCTAAGCGGCAACGTCACACCAAGCTCTGCGCAGATTCTCAGTCGTCTATGGATTGCCGGAGTGATACCACTGTTCGCCGGAATATCACTCATAATAAACGGACTTTTCGTGAGCAAGAAACTCGTAGAAATTGCCAGAAAGGCTTCGGAGAGCGCGCCGACCAGCCTGGAGCGAGACCTAAACCCTCAATCCCTGCGCCCGGCGGACACGACCGAGTTCATTCCTTCCGGCTTCAGCGTCACGGAACAGACAACGAGGCACCTCAGAGGTTCCGAAGAGAAGCAATAAGCTCACATCAACGGATCAGCGCACTACGCCGGCAAGGGGGCTCGACGCGCTGGCGTATAGTCGTTTCGGCATGCGCCCAGCAACGTAAGCGAGGCGTCCTGCCTCTACGGCGAGCTTCATCGCTTCGGCCATCTTTGTTGAGTCTTTCGCTTCGGCGATCGCCGTATTCATCAGCACCGCATCCGCGCCTAACTCCATCGCTATCGCTGCGTCGCTCGCTGTCCCGACACCCGCATCGACAATTATTGTTGCACTCGGAAGTTGTTCGCGCATGATACGCAGGTTCGCCGGGTTTTGCACTCCAAGCCCGGATCCTATCGGCGCCGCCAGCGGCATAATGGCCGGACAACCGGCATCCAACAACTTCTTTGCCATGATCAAGTCATCAGTGAAATAGGGCAGAACAACAAAACCTTCCTTCACTAAGACACGAGCAGCCTCGAGCGTCTGTTCGTTGTCGGGGAAAAGCGTTGTTTGATCGCCAATTACCTCAAGCTTGAGCAGATCAGTTCCAAGGGCTTCGCGCGCGAGGCGTGCTGTGCGCATTGCTTCTTCGGCCGTGTAGCAGCCGGCAGTGTTTGGGAGTATTGCGAGTGCCGGGTCAAGGTGATCGAGGAATGACTCGCTGCTGCGATCGAGCGGCACACGTCTAACCGCGACTGTAACCATCTCCGCGCCCGACGCTCGATGCGCGGTTTTCATCTCGTCAAAAGTCCGATATTTTCCAGTGCCGATGATTAGTCGCGAAGTAAAACTGCGACCGCCAATTTCGAAGCGATCTGTTTGCGCTGGTGCTGCTGTTGACATAAACAGATTATAGGCTGCCTACTGCCGTCTGCCTACTGCCTGCTGTTTTAGCCGCCTCCGACAAAATGCACGATTTCAACTTTGTCAGCTTCCTCGAGAGTCGTCGATTCCCACTGGGCGCGGCGAACCACTTCCTGGTTTAGTTCGATGGCCACCTGCTCAGGCTTTAGTTTTAAACTCGCAATAAGTTCCGGAAGGGATATGTTTTCCTTCACTTCTCGAGGTTCGCCGTTAATCTGAATAAGCAAGCGTTGGCTCACCTCACCTGGGCAGGATGAATGACGCGACGCACTTCCGCTGCCTGATCCTTCGCGACTACCCGAATTAAAACCGCGGCGCGGCCTGAAGTAAAAGTGGGCATCGTGGTTGAAACGGCGGCCATGCCATCACGTTCAGTTTTCACGGAATATATCTGCGGCCGGAAAGTCGTGCCGAGTATTTTCAGTGAAACCGTCGCACCCATCAGCGGCTTCTCCTTCTTTCCGGATCGATCTTCCACGAGGATACGAATGATGAAGGACTCACCGGCGCGAAACTCGTCGTCATCCAAAACCGTAACGACGAGACCTGTCTCCGTTTTGACAACTTCTTCCAGAGGCGACTGACTGCGCGAGTCATAAGCCGTGTACGCCGAATCCTTCGCGCGATCATCTGCGCGCCGTCGACTGCGAGGTCCTACTCGTCGTTCTGACGGAGCTTCCGTAACGTCCAAAGTTTCGTCGGTAACAACAGCTGTATCGGCAGCTGGGGGAACTATCTCCACCGTGTCTTCGTCAAGATTTTCCGCTTCGGCAACTGCCGGCGGCGCGGTTACCTCGTTAATCTCTTTTAGTTCCTGTGTTTCAGTGGCAGGGGGGACTGTCTCTATCGCATCGTGGTGCGTTACCTCAGCTTCGACTCGCGCGCCCATGCGTCTCAATTCTTCCAGCCGGCCGGCGTTGATAGCGGCGCAAATCAATCGATGCTGTCGCTTCAGACGTTGCGCGAGCACGGCCTCATCAAAGCCCGCGGCTATCAAATCTTCGTACCGCGAACGCTTGCTCGCCAGAATCGCGCCGCCCGAGTAAACGAGCGAGAGGATCAAAGGGGAATCGAGACCCTTATCTTCCGTTTGCACATGATAGACAACGCCGCCGTACTCGATGTCAGTATTGAAGCCAGTTATCACAGTTTTTGAATAAGCAGAAGTCGGATTCGCGAGCCGGCGCCCAGGCCGTTGTCGGGAAACTCAGTCGAAGTTAACACAGCCATTTTTGCAGGGTCAATTACCAATTATTTTCGACAATTACTGAAAGACAACGTTGCTTGACACCCCAGATCACTTCGACTACGATTCGGCTTGTACAATGATTCTCAATCTAGATCGAACTCGAGCAATGCTAAGGGAACTCGAGTGATCTCGTCTGACCTAACAAAGGGGTCAGGCGCGCATTGATCTGATCTATAGCGAGGGCGCAGCCACAAATGCCGTTTCGTCTTTACGACTACTTGCCTATCCTGCTGATGTTCATCGTCGCCGGCGGCTTCGCGGTCGGCAACATTATCCTTTCGCAGTTTGTCGGACAACGAAAGCAAACGCGAACAAAGATGATGCCCTATGAGTGCGGCATGGATCCGGTTGGCACGGCACGCGAGCGTTTTTCGGTGAAGTTTTATTTGATCGCGATGATCTTCATTCTGTTTGATATTGAGGTCATTTTCCTCGTGCCCTGGGCTGTCGTCTTCAAAACGCTGGCCAGTCCTCCTTATGGCTTGCGCGCGTTGGTTTACGTGGAGATGATGGTTTTTGTGGCACTCCTTCTCGCCGGTTATGTCTACGTAATTAAGAAGGGCGCTTTCGATTGGGGCGAGACCGCCCGCAGGGAAGCCGAAGCTGAAGCACGGCTGCTGGCGGACATGGAAAAGCGCAAATTTCAGAATACGCGAACTGCCGCTTAGCGAATTTGCATTTAAGGATTAGATGGGACTCGAGAACATTATTGCCGAAGCTTTGCCGGAAGTGCTGACCACGCGGCTCGACTCGTTGATCAACTGGGCGCGCAAGTCATCGCTCTGGCCGGCAACGTTTGGTCTCGCTTGCTGCGCGATCGAGATGATGAATGCAACGTCCTCGCGCAACGATTTGGCACGTTTTGGCTCTGAAGTTTTTCGCGCCAGTCCGCGACAAGCCGACGTGATGATTGTTTCCGGTCGCGTCTCCAGAAAAATGGCGCCCGTCCTGCGTCGCATTTACGATCAAATGCCCGAGCCCAAGTGGGTTATCTCGATGGGAGCCTGCGCGACTTCCGGCGGTGTATTTGATAACTACGCAATCGTCCAGGGCGTCGATAAGATTGTGCCGGTGGATGTTTACATTCCCGGATGTCCGCCACGTCCGGAGATGCTGATTCACGCAGTGATGATGTTGCAGGACAAGGTGATGAAAGAGTCGTCACGAGATCGCCGAGACGTGCCGGAAGCGGAAGCACGCACCGCGTCGGGGCCCGGTACGCTGCCGATCACTGACGGGTCAACCTTTAAGCAGGATGTCTTTTCTGAATCGCGACCATATTCGATTGCTTCGCGACACGAGCGACGCCGATCGTCATAACAACGCCGCGCGCAAATTGTTTCATGACCACAGGGGCAACCAACGAGAGCATCTTGCCAGAGCCGGCCGTAAATCCAGATCAGAAACCGACGCCGTCCCAATTGGTGACGGCGTTACAGCGTGAACACAGCCACTGGGTGACTCAGATTGTCGAGGCGCATGGCGAAGTAACCGCAATCGTGCCTCGCGTACACATTGTTGACGTATGCACTGCTCTGAAGTCGAACCAGGATGCGAAGTTTGATTTCCTCGCCGACGTCTGCGGAGTTGATCGTGGCGTTGAAGAAGAGCCGCGCTTTGAAGTTAATTACCATCTCTTCTCGACAACAAAACATCATCGGCTTCGGTTGAAAGTTTTACTTAATGAGACCGACGTGCATGTGCCGACAGTCTCGGGGGTCTGGCGTACGGCAAACTGGCATGAACGCGAAACCTTCGATCTCTTCGGCATAATTTTCGACGGGCATCCGGATTTACGAAGAATACTTTTACCCGACGACTGGCAGGGCCATGCCCTGCGCAAGGATTTTCCTCTGCGAGGCTATGAGCCGTACAGCCTGAAATAGTGAATGGTGAAAAGTAAAGAGTAAAAAGTGAAGAGTAAAGAGTGAGAGTAAAGAGTGAACAAGTCGTGAATAAGAGGCCTTCCTTTTCACTCTTCACCTTTCACTTTTCACTGAGTTTATGAGTTCCGCCGTAAACATTCCACCGCAGTTTGAGATAGTCGATCGCCCGCTGGATACCCAGATGACTATCTCGATGGGCCCACAGCACCCGTCTACACACGGCGTGCTGAGGCTCGAGCTCGTGCTGGACGGTGAAATGGTAGTTAAGGCCACCCCGGACATCGGCTATCTCCACACCGGCATGGAGAAGCTCTTTGAGTATAAGAAGTATCAGCAGGGAATCGTAATCACCGATCGGATGGACTACCTCAATCCGCTCGGCAACAACCTTGCTTACGTGATGGCGGTTGAGAAGCTTCTCGGGCTGGAGATTCCCGAACGCGCGCAAACCATAAGAGTGTTGACGTGCGAACTCCAGCGCATCGCTTCGCACCTCGTTTGGCTCGGCACCCACGCACTCGACATCGGCGCGATGACCGTTTTCTTCTATTGCTTCCGCGAGCGGGAGAAGATTCTCAACCTGATCGAAGCAGCTTCAGGGGGACGACTGACGCCGTCTTATTTCCGCATCGGCGGCTTGATGATGGATTTGCCGGCGGGCTTTGAACGCCGCGTGCAACAGTTCCAGGATGGTTTCCTTAAGTCAGTTGACGAGTTTCATACCCTGCTTACGGGCAACAGGATTTTTCAAAAGCGCACCCAGGGTGTTGGGGTAATCAGCGCCGAAGACGCGATCGACTGGGGACTTTCCGGTCCATGTCTGCGGGGCAGCGGAGTCAACCTGGATATTCGTCGCGCCAATCCCTATACCGGTTATGAAAAATACGACTTCGAGGTTCCGACTGAGCAGGATTGCGACGTGTGGGCCCGCTACCTTGTCCGCATGCGCGAGATGAAGGAGTCACACAAGATTGTGGCGCAGGCACTCGCGAGATTGAAGCCTGGACCGGTGAAGGCTGACGCGCCGAAGGTTGTATTGCCTGATCGCGAGGCGATGAAGAAACACATGGACGCTCTGATTCATCACTTCCTGATTGTGGCTGAAGGGTTTGACGTCCCGGCGGGCGAAGTCTATCAGCCAATCGAAGCGTCCAAGGGTGAACTTGGGGTGTATGTGAAATCCGACGGTGGACCAAAGCCGGCGCGTGTGCATTTCCGCGGACCCAGTTTTGTAAATCTTTCGGCACTGCCGCATATGTCTGAAGGCGCAATGATTGCAGACATCGTCGCGATCATCGGATCGTTAGATATTGTGTTAGGCGAGATCGATCGGTGACACGGACTTTGGCCTTTGGTCTTAGGTCTTTGGACTTTGACGACTTTCGAATGAAAGCAATTTAGCAGCTCGGCGCTCAAAGACCTAAGACCAAAGGCCAAAGACCAAAAGACCAGGATCAAAACAGTAATGAGTACTCAGCCAGTACAAATTCAACCCCTATCTCAGCCAGTGAATATCGGCGACGAGGTTGCATCGTTTTCGTCAGAAGTGGAGGCGGAGATTGACTGGCACCTGGCGAAATACCCGGTGAGGCGTTCCGCCATTCTGCCGCTGATGTTCATTGTGCAGCGCGAGCGCGGCTATCTGGACCCACCGGGAGTCGCTTATCTCGCGAAGCGCTTGAGTTTGCGCATCACCGACATCTGGGAAGTGGCGACGTTTTATTCGATGCTGCATACCAGTCCGGTTGGCAAGTATCACATTCAGATTTGTAAGACGCTGTCTTGCAAAATCATGGGAGAGCCGAAGATCACGGATCATATTTGTACGCGTCTCGGCATTAAGCCTGGTGAAACGACCGCGGATGGCCGATTTACACTTTCGCTGGTCGAGTGTCTCGGCTCATGCGGCACAGCGCCGATCTTTCAGATTGGTTTTGATTACCACGAGAACCTGACGACGGAAAAGGTCGATCAGATTCTCGATTCGTTGCCTTAAGTGCGGCTCTGCCGCTTGATGTGCGGAAAGGCTCTGCCTTTCCGGAGTCCCTTTTTCTTTGAGTTCGCGAGGCTATGCCTGGCGAACGGAGGCATAGCCTCCCATACCTAATTGAGTCCGTGCGGAAAGGCTAAGCCTTTCCGCACATCAAGCGGCGAAGCCGCGAAGCTTATGTTTATCGGCGCCATCGGATGTGAACCACTTCAGCTCGCTCGAGTGCATCTCGACAATTCAACGTCTCTCGACGTGTATCGCAAACACGGCGGATACGAAGCGCTGAGGAAGGTGTTGTCGGGAATGTCGCCCGATGAGGTGATCAATGATGTAAAGAAGTCTGCCTTGCGCGGCCGCGGCGGTGCTGGCTTTCCCACCGGCATGAAGTGGAGTTTCGTCCCGAAAGATTCACCCAAACCGAAGTACGTGGTGTGCAACGCTGATGAATCCGAGCCAGGAACATTCAAGGATCGCTATTTGATGGAACGCGATCCACACATGCTGATTGAAGGAATACTGATCGCCGCTTATGCCTTGGGCGCGGAGTTGAACTACATCTACACGCGCGGCGAATACCGGTACCTGATCGAGATCATGGATCGCGCGCTCGGCGAAGCGCGGGCTGCGGGACTGCTCGGCAAAAATATTCTCGACTCAAATTTCTCATCCGAGATCTATACGCATACGGGCGCCGGCGCTTATATCTGCGGCGAGGAGACGGCGCTTTTGAGTTCGCTTGAAGGAATGCGCGGCCACCCGCGTATGAAGCCTCCCTTCCCTGCCGTTTCCGGCTTATATGCGAGTCCGACGGTTGTTAACAACGTCGAGACCCTGACGGCGGTGCCTGACATCATCAAGATGGGTGGCGAGGCTTATCAAAAACTCGGCACGGAAAAAAGTGGCGGCACCAAACTCTGGTCCGTTTCCGGCCACGTAAATCGCCCCGGTGTTTACGAGCTTCCCATGGGCTACGACGACATGGAAAAGTTCATCATGGAAGACTGCGGTGGGATGCTCAACGGAGCGAAACTCAAGGCTGTGATTCCGGGCGGCTCATCCGTTTACATCATGCGTGCGGATCAGATCATCGGCAAAGACGTGCGTATGGATTATGAAGGACTCGTGGCCGGCGGATCGAGTGTTGGTTCAGGCGGTTTCATCGTGATGGACGAGAGTGTAGATATCTTTGAATCAACGAAAAACCTGACTGAGTTTTACAAACACGAATCATGCGGCTGGTGCACACCCTGTCGCGAAGGAACTGACTGGCTCGTGAAGGTATTCAGACGCGTCGCAGATGGCGGCGGCCGACCCGAGGATGCGCAACTAATGCTGGACCTTTGCGACAACATCGAGGGTAAATCGTTTTGCCCTTTGGGCGATGCGGCGGCGTGGCCGATTCAGTCGGCGATCAAGAGATTCCCCGACGATTTCAAGAAGCACCTGGTGGATACGAATCGGAAGCAGGCTGTCGATGTTTAGGAAGGCAGCGGTAGCGCCAAATAGCTGTAACGGCCCGAAATTGAGCAGCCCAATGGGGTGAAAGGAGAACTGCATGACCGAGGAAGAGTTTCTGCGCTTCAAGAATTTGCTGGGTACGGTTATTGAGCGACAGGCAGTTTTCGCGGAGAACCAAGCCAAAGCCGACGCTCCGATGACGAGGCATGAGGAATCCCTTGCCTCATTACTGGCAATTGCGGAGTTGCACGAGCGAGAGTTTGCGGAAACTGATGAACGAATTAATGCTCTTGTTAACGCGGTGGAGAAATATACCTCGAGGGATAAGTAAACGGTTCCAAAGAATGTCAACTGAAGCAATCAAAGTCATTATTAACGGCCAGGAGTTTCAAGTGCCTAAAGGCGCGCGGCTCATTGACGTCTGCCGCGACAAAGCTTTCGACATTCCATCCTTCTGCTATTACGCCGATCTTGCGTTGCAGGCTTCCTGTCGTATGTGTCTGGTGCGGATCGAAAAGATGCCGAAGCTGCAGACCTCCTGCACGATTATCTGCACCGACGGCATGGTCGTGACCACGCAAAGCGATGAGATCGAGAAGGCCCAGCGTTCGATGCTCGAGTTTCTGCTTGCCAATCACCCGCTTGATTGTCCCGTCTGCGATCGTGGCGGTGAATGTGAATTGCAGGAGATGACTTTTGATTGGGGCGGACTCGAAGAACGCTTCACTGAGAAGAAAAACTATTATCCCGAGAAATACCTTTCGCCGATCGTGGCAAACGATCCGCAACGCTGCATTCTCTGCAAGCGCTGCACGCGCGTTTGCGATGAGTGGATGGGCGAGGACGCGATTGAAGCCGGCGGACGCGGCGCAAATACCGTGATTGGGACCTATGGAGGCTGGCTCGATTGTTCGCAGTGTGGCAACTGCATCGAAGTT
>DASWDX010000246.1:0-7779 GCA_036395055.1 Pyrinomonadaceae bacterium
CACAGCACACCAGCCGAACCAGGCAGCGAACAGGGCTCTTTGTGCAAGTCCATGAACTGGCCTCACGTAAGCCCAAATCAGTCCTTGTCGGTCAATCGAGCTTAAGTTCAACACGATAGCAACCCATATGAGCACAAACAGAATCCACGAAAGCGCTACGAGAGTTTTCGCCCCTGGTTCGCGTCTCCACGTGAGCGCAAAAACCACCGGCGCTTGGTAGCCAATCAATTCGGACATGCCGAAAACGTTGTGAAGTGGATGCGGATAAGCAAATACTCCTACCCCTGCAGCCGACAACGCCATGAACCCTGTCAGGTATGCAGCCAATGGGGAGTGTCCGGCTGCAACCGACAGGTCGCGCAAGCCCGAGGCGAATACCAGAATACAGGCCGCCACACAACATAACATAATCGCGAATGGAATTCTGACTGGCGAGCCAATTTCTCCAATCTCGCTGACGGTCTGATGCAAATGGCTATAGCCGGGCACGAGCAGTGCGAGGCCAGCTATGCCGAGACCAAAAACAGCCGCAGCCAAAGGTCCGAATAGTAAGCGATAGCTAGCCTTCATCCAACGATTCTGAACTAATTGTCCGCCAGCCAACGGTGCTTGCATCGCTCGGTTAGGTTAACAACCCAATTAGTATGGAAACAGTACCGACAATGATGTGCGCCCAGTTCATACCAATCGCTCCGAATACGATATAGAAAATGCCAAGCCACCGATTTGTTGTACCAACATATTGGCCTTTGTTGATCCAGGCGCCGGCAAGAAAAATGACGCCGGTGATTATGTGGACCAACGCATCCAACGTTGGGATGTGTACAATCGAGCCAAATTTTAATATCCCTATCGTGGTGGAGGCTAACCCTATGACTGACGCCCAGACTCGTTCTATTATTATTTTCATGTGCTGATCATCTTTCCATTATCGGTTGCAAGTCGGAGTCGGCTCGAGTGATGGGTTAGTCCTTGAGTGTGCGGGAAACCTGATCTTCGCCTGGTCGCTCGAAAATGCGCGCCGCGCCACGACCGAGAAAAGCGGTCACGACAATCGATACAAGAGAACCAGAGATCGAGTGTGCGATAAGCCAGGTATAAAGCTGCAGGCCAACGACCAGAAGGAGCATCAGGACGATCGCAGTCTTGCTACGCTGGAAAATCCCGAACGCGAAAATGCCAGAAATAACGGCAATGAGAACACCGGCAACAATCGCAACGGCTGTTCGTGCCGGAGTATGCTCAAGCCATTGCTGGGACAACCAGCTATGATCAAGCAAGTCACTGCCGCTTGGTCTGTGGTAAAGAAAGAACTGCAGCCACTCAAACAGTGCGCTCGCGAGCGCGACGATACCATAAACGATCGCCGCGATGCCAGCGTGGTGAACGCTCTTGTCGGTGTAGTCGTACACCGATGAAGTCAATCGTGATCGATTGTCCATAACGTGTGAAGCAGATCTAACGAGAAGGAGATAAGCCACGGCAGGGTGTCGTGGCAAGCTCACTCAAGTTGCTTTGGAATGGGGCCGTTGGCTTCATCGTTGTGTTAGATGTGGACGTGACAATCAATTTAGGCGTTGGAGTGTAGTTTCCAATCCGCTGGGCCTACGAAGAACAATGTGATCGTCGTCGCGCACTGTGAGAACAAGCTTTGACTGCTTTGGGTTGTGAGCTTCTCCTCGGAAATTCAGCACAAGCTTGCTGCCTACGATGTGCCACTCACCGTCATCAGGAATGACGGGTGGTTGGTGTGTTTCTGTGAGCGACCACTCGCCGCCCGTGAAAGTATGATCCGCGTCGACGCGAATCTTACCGTCGTTTTCAGCGCTCGCTACGCGCCATGTGCCAACAAGCTTTGACTCTGGCGCCCGCTCGCAAGCGATAAGCAACACTGCACAACCGACGTAGAATGTGACGACGCGCGAGAGCATCTAACTACGATTGGACGAAAGTCCGTTTCGTCTATTTCGGCCTTTACTCAGGAGAAGGCCCCGATAAAAAGAAGGCATGAATTCTTCATTACCGAGTCCGGGTGAAGCGAGCAAGCCTAAATTGCTGGGTCAAATCCGACAACTGCCGCGCTTGTGCAGCTATAGCCTGCACACCATGGTCCGAACACACGTCGTCATTGCAACTATGATAGGAGCTCTGCTTCCTGTTGGTTCCGCGTACGCCCAAGTCAATGTTGAGCAGATCGTCGCGCAAAAGGTTCAACCCATATTGCCAAAGGGTGGGAGAGGAGGCGTTGCGGTCGCTGTTCGGATGAATGGCAATACCCAGTTCTTCAATTACGGCATGGCTGACAACGCTCAGAATCGATCGGTTACGGCCGACGCAATCTTCAATCTCGGGTCCGTCGGAAAGGTGTTCGCGACCACGTTGCTTGCGCAAGCTGTTAAACAGGGCGAGCTGAGCTTGGATGACCCAGTCGCCAAATATGTCACCGAGCTGCAGCGCGGAGGTGATATCCGTCGGATAACACTGGGACAGCTTGCCAGTCATACTTCCGGCTTGCCAGACGTGCCCGGGCAATACGAGCACTGGCATCGAGGTAAATACACGTGGCCGGATTTCGTCCGGTTTCTTAATTCCTGGAAGGCGGATCCGAAGCATGAACCTGGGAAGCAGTATCTGTATTCGGACACTGCCATGGTTCTGTTGCGGATTGCCCTCCAACGCCGCTTCAACACGCGATTCTCGGCCTTAATGCACCAGCGGCTTACTGGCCCTCTCGGGATGACTTCGACCGCGCTGCCTTTGCCGCGAGACTTGCTTGGTCGCGCAGTGCAGGGTTATAGCCCGACAGGCAGCCCGATCGGGCGGCCCGGCATGGAAGGAGGAACCTTCCAGTGGCCAGGCTCCGGTCAAATCTATTCATCGGCCCGCGACATGGCCACCTTCCTGGTTGCCAATCTCGGCGAGCTTCCCGATCATCGCCCGATCGAGAATGCCATGGGCCTTGCTCAGCAGCCCGTGTTCACGGTGGGTCCGCGCTTTAAGTTAGGCCTTGCATGGCAGAACGTCAGCGCTGGCAACTTCACCATCATCGATAAGAACGGAGGACTAGATAACACCTCCACCTACATAGGGTTCGCCCCGCAGCGGAAACTAGGGGTTGTGATTCTCGTCAATCGCGGCAAGCAACACGCCACCGGGATTGGCCGGCAAATCATTCACGCGTTAGCACAGGACCAATCGGAGCCATCGAGTGAGGGCGCCGAGCCGCACCCAGACGTCGATTGACGCATAACTGATCCGTAGCCGCGCCCTCGTCGCGCGGTGTTTGGGTGCTCCTGCTGCCGAATTCGCGTCAATCAGACGTGCGACATGGTAGTCTTGCCATCGCGGCCCCGGCGAGAATGTGCTGACTCCGTAGTGAATCATCGCCGGAAAAACAATAGCGATGCCGAATGTGAGTGCGAATTTTTGGCGAGCGTGCGCGTTGTTCGGCAGCACCTATCGCCGCCGTTAGCAAGAGCGCACGCCTTACGACGAAATCCACTATCTCAGATCACTGAAAAGCCCTTCCCCCCTTGCTCCACATACCTCGCGCGCTCAACTACCCAAGCGGTTTGAATTACTATCCTGAAAATTGTTGACGGACTACCTCAGGTGTCTGGTTAGGCTATTTGGCGCAGGCATCTGCACTGCGGAAAACAGCGATCGCTTCGATCTCAACGACCAATTCAGGCGCGTTCAATCGGCTCACATGAACCCAAGTTGAAGCCGGATAATCTTCCGAGTAGTAACGCTTCCTCACCTCTCGATTTGCGATGAATCGCTCCAAATCTGTCGTGTAAATCGTGTCCTTCACGATATTCTGGAACGTGAGGCCATGCGCTTCGAGTGTCTTCCCAATGCGATCGTATGCCTGCTTGATCGCAGCATCCATTTCACCGGCGCCAACCGAACCAGCGATGTAAAGGGTGTCACCAACCCGTACAGCCCGGCTAAAACCGAGGTCCTTTTCCAGATTAGGTGCGAAATGAAACGCACTCTTCTTCACGTCGCCAGCCAGTGAAGTTCCAGCGAGTGCCAAGGTCGCGATCAGCAATGCCAGTGGTGATGCTTTCATAGGATTTTGAATGCCGTTGTTAAATGCGGCGCAAAGTAGCCATTGCTACCTCTCCTGAGCCTTGGCGGGCAGGAGGGTCTGTCGGAGATCTTCTATGTCTTTGAGAATACCCACGGTCAGCGCTTCCGCGAACTGTTTGCCCTTCTCACGGGTGGCCAGCGTGGCGTCGCCGTACACGCCAGACGGCAGATATGTTCCCTGCGCGTTTTCCGGGTCACGCGTCGGAAAACCTTTTCGCTCGCGGTAATCTTTCACCGCTCTCTTCATTTCAACCGACTGCGGATTTGTGTAGAGCAGGATTGAGGTTTCTACCTCGTCCGCGTGCGAGCCGCCTTCTTGCCGGGCAATCTTTTCCTTGATCGGTTCAAGCGTCTTTTCGAAATCCGTGTAACGCAGCAGGATGCCGTGTTTCGCCAACAGATCAGCCGCCGGTTTCAGGGCTTGGAGGGTAGAGAGCCCGATGTTGAGGACGTAAAACCTGTGCGGTCCATAGCGAGCTAGACTCTTGCAAATGTCCACGACGAGGTCGCGCGCCGTCTCCAGCCGCAGCGAGGTGGAGCCGGGGTACTCTTCGAAGGCGGGGTAGAAATGGTAGTTGATGGTCGGGGCAATTACGACGTCGGCGCGGCGCAGCACCTGCGACTTGAAATATTCGGCCTGCAAAAAGTCCGCGTCTAAGCTGAGGTGATAGCCGTGCTCTTTGGCGGCGCCGCCGAGCGGGATAACTACCACCGTGTTAGGCGTGAGCGCCTTTTCGGCCTTGTCCCACGAGAGGTGTTCGAGCAGCACGCCTCTATTCTTCGCTAGGTCTTCGTCTTGTGCGCGAGTATGGCAGGTGAAAGCAAGAAGCAAGATTAACGTTGCAACTATGAACCTCATATATCGACCCCCAATTTAATGTCACATCACCGGGTAGCGTCTAACGAGACGGAGCTCAGCACCTATCACCGGTTCTCCTTGGGAACGACGGCCCCTGCACTTGCCGACCACGCCTCTGGCCTGGCGGAGTAGCGGGCAACAACCTGGCATCGGCCAGCCCGACGCTGCCACACGTCCGTCAGGAAGAACTCCCCGCTCCGATCCTGACCGCCGACGGCGGCCTTCTGCGTGTAAATGGAGGCCACAATCGCGATATCCCCGAGCTCACGGACGCTTTGAGTTTTGTACTCGAAGGACTCGCACACGTAGTCGCCGAGAGCGAACTCAAGCCACCGCGCCCGGGCGACAGGCCGATCAGGTGAAGCCGACAGGATAAGAACGAAGTCATCGGCCAGGATTCCCTCCAACTTTGCCCGGTCACGATCCTTCCAGGCTTGCATCCACTCGACGCTCAGGCGCTTCAGGTCCGCAGCGGTCCCGCCCCGCGCGCCCGAATCGGCAGCAATACCGCTGGATATGCAGGCCAACACGAAGCACAGGCTGAGAGCCACCACTCCGACGCTTGCGCGGTTCTTCATATCCCCCGATTCCTTCCCTGATCTGCCCAACGCCAGCGGCTCAGCCGCGGCGCGCGAGCGCAGCGAGCGCGACATCGGCTGGAGCGCGCTGTTGGGTGTCAGCGTCATTTCGTAATGAGCGTGGCTTGGAAAACAATGCGCTGCCAGCCAGGCTTGTTGTGCTGCCAGACTTGCGTGAGGCGCATATGCGTGGCTTTCTCTTTCCCTTCTTTGGGATCCCAGAACGTGGTTCCGCCGGTCACGACGGCTACGTTGCCGATGACCCGTATCTCCAGGTCTTCAAATTCGATCTCCAAGGCGCGCGGTTGACCGGCGTATTTCAGCCACTCGCTACGCCGCTGGACCTTCCCGTAGATATTGGAGTGGATGAAGTCCGGTGCGGTTAGGCGTTCCAAGACTGCAACGTCGCTATGCGCCCACGCCGTGCCGATCTGCGTCACAAGAGAACGAAGCTCTTGTTCGGCACTGTTGGCGTCCGTCGCCGCCATGCTAACAGCAAACAGGAGTGCCGCGAGACGTTGAGATCGATAAGACATGACTACCTCCTCCCTGACACCCAACTATAATTCGGCGGGAAGATCTCGCCTTTAATTAAAGGTTTTTCCGGCCTAATCCGCTTGCCTTGAAACGTAAGGTTGGCAAAAATGCTGGACATGGCTGTGATTTTACCGGTCCGGGCAGCCCGGAACAAGCCGAAAATGCTCGGTCAGGTTCACTCGATTAGAGAGAAAAGTTCGCGAATGCGAGGGTGCATTTGCCAGCACGCGCTTCGCGTGCGCTACCCGGACTTTCCGGCGTTTGATTTATTTTCGCTCCACCCCAGGTAATGGCAGAGAAGCTTGGCCAAACACGTAACGCCAGCCTGTCGGGGTACAAACATAAGTATCGTTAAACCACAGACATCGACTGACACAGCGCTGAGGTCTTTGTTGTTATTCTACGGTTATTACTACTTTTCCTCGAGCATGCCCTTGTTCCAGATATTCGATAGCCTGGGGGAGTTCGCTTAACTTGTAACGCTTGTCGATAACGGGCGTGACCTTGCCTGACTGCATGAGATCGGCCAGGAAGGTCAGATCCTTTTGGTTCAGTTCCGCCAGCATCATGCCCATCTGCTGGCTGACGAATTTGGATAAAAACATCGCTTTGAACGCGTGAGTGAGGCCAGGCCCGAGCCATCGGCTCTCGTTTACTCCTCCACCTCCGATCAGGACGTATTTCCCACTAGGATTCAAGACGCGTCTGCAATCCGATAACGTATGGTTCGCAACATTGTCCAGAATAACGTCGTAACGCTGGTCACTTTTGGTGAAATCCTCTTTAGTATAATCAATCACGTGATCCGCGCCCAAGGAGCGGACCATGTCCAGGTTTCTGGTGCTGCACACGCCGGTTACTTCCGCTCCGTATGATTTCGCGATCTGCACCGCGAAAGTCCCCACGCCTCCGGACGCCCCGTTGATCAAGACTTTTTGTCCCGGCTGAACCTTTCCTTTGTCGCGAAGGCCCTGTAATGCGGTGATTCCGGCAATAGGCACCGAAGCCGCTTGCTCAAATGTTACGCTGGCTGGCTTCGACGCTACAGCTCGGGCGTCACGGACGCATACATACTCAGCAAAAGCTCCCGTGCGACCGCCGAATACCTCGTCACCTGGTTTGAATTTCGTTACGTTTTTGCCGACGGCTTCTACGGTGCCGGCAAAATCAACACCGAGCCGTGTGTCCTTTGGTTTGCGCATGCCGACGCCCATCGCGCGCATGATGTAGGGTGTTCCTTCAATGAAGTGCCAGTCGAGGGGGTTAACCGAAGCTGCGCGAACTTTTACCAAAAGTTGATCGTCCGCAGGAGTAGGTTTTTCGATCTCCTGAAACTTAAGATTAGGCACGCCGTAGTCGCAATACACAACAGCTTTCATAGGATTGCCGGGAGCAGCAGCGTAGCGCGCGCAGTCATT
The DNA here is from genome assembly GCA_036395055.1 of Pyrinomonadaceae bacterium. Classification (GTDB taxonomy): domain Bacteria; phylum Acidobacteriota; class Blastocatellia; order Pyrinomonadales; family Pyrinomonadaceae; genus PSRF01. Next base: position 7,488 of record DASWDX010000246.1, read on the forward strand.
GGTGGACGTCCAGTAGGCGATAAACGCCCACGCTATCAACGCGACCAGAATCGTACCTGAAGTCCACTTTAGTATGCGCTTCCATCGTTTACCACGGGGCTTTGGTTTTATGTCATCATTCATAGCTTTTCCTTCACCGTTTGATAACAGTATCGTTTCACCGGCTTTGTGCTGCTTACTAATTGGCCGGGAGCAGTCCCAGCTGTTTCATCATTGAAAGTTGATCAAATGCGGACCACTCCTCTTTGATTTTGCCATCGACGATCCGCCAGATTGTAATCCCAGCCAGTTC
>DASWDX010000247.1:0-4026 GCA_036395055.1 Pyrinomonadaceae bacterium
GTTAATGATGTCCTGGCCCAGGCCGTGAACGTCGCGTGCAATTACATGAAAGAACGCGTTAATCATCTGCGACTGCAACTTTGGAGTAATGCGACCAACCATTCCGAAGTCGAAAAACGCAAGGTGACCGGAATCCATAACCAGCAGATTTCCCGGGTGCGGGTCGGCGTGGAAAAAGCCGTCTTCCAATAACTGCTTCAAATAGGTGCGAACCAGCAAGCGGTTGACTTTGACAGCCGAAAGGCGCCGTGCGCGTAGGCCTTCAACGTCTATGACCTTCGTGCCGCGGATGAATTCAAGGGTCAATACGCGACGGCTCGTGTGTGTCCAGTAAATTTTCGGCACACGAACCACTCGCCAGGTGCGGAAGTTGTAGCTGAAGCGGTCCGCGTTTCGTCCTTCCTTCACGTAGTCCATCTCTTCAAAGACAGTGCTGTGAAACTCCCGGAGCATTCCTTCCCAGTCGGCGTTTTCATTCGCTTTTGGGAAGAAGCGGTTAGTGAGTTTCACCAGTCTATAAAGAATCGCGATGTCGAAACTGATGATCCGTTCGAGATCAGGCCGCTGAACCTTAACAGCGACTTCTTCGCCTGATGACAAACGCGCTCGGTAAACCTGGCCCAACGAGGCCGAGGCAATAGGTTCGCTATCAATCTCCGCATAACACTCCTGCAAACTGCGGCCAAGTTCGACCTCGATGCGCGCAAAAGCTTCGGCACTGGGGAAGGCCGGCACCTGATCTTGTAGCGTCGACAATTCTTTCACATAAGCAAGCGGCAACAGATCGGCCCGGGTGCCAAGCGCCTGACCGATCTTGATGAACGTCGGACCAAGATCGATCAAACTCTTTCTCAACCAAGCTGCCTGTTTCGCAAGACGCGCGGCTTTTTTGTCCGACCCTTCGCCGCCGCGAAATACGATCAAACGCAGGAGCCGAATCAACTTGTCGAAAGCGACCAGCAGGAAGCGGCGAGAGCGTCCGCGCAATCGTGCGTTCAAAGCGCCCGCTTTCGCTTCGTCATGGAGTCGCTCAATCATTCGGCGGTTGAAATCGGCGCGAATGTCGTAAGTGTCGAGAAAGAGGTAAAGCGAAAACAATCCGAGAATTCGAGCCACCTGGGCGAGTCGCAACCAGCCACGCAGCCCACGGCCCTCGAGTATCTCGGCCACCATTTCGTCACTCAGCGGCTCGGGACCAGGAGCGCTTTTGACCGAAGAAGAACTGCCGGCACTGTGATTGCTCGCAGGATTGCCCGCGACGACCACCTGGCCATTGCCGCCACGCGTGATCTCTTCTAACGGGATTAGTACTAGATCCTTATTCATAAAATTGATAGCCCTCAAACCAGGGAGAGCATGTGTCTCGTGCCGCCTCGTGCAAAATAACTCCGCGCGCGTTTCGCATCTTCCTCAATCTGCGTCCGCAACTCTTCAATCGAACCAAACTTCCGCTCATCGCGCAAGCGGTGGAGAAATCGAACGCGCACCACATCCCCGTAGAGATCACCCGCCCAATCCATTACGAAAGTCTCGACTGAAGGTTCCGAATCGGCTTCAAAAGTCGGCCGGACGCCTACATTGGTTACGCTGCGTCGCCATTGCCCGTCGATCAGTGTACCGGTCACATAGACGCCGTTCTTGGGTATGACGCGATTCCGAGGGTGCAAGTTGGCTGTGGGAAAGCCGAGGCGGGTGCCGCGCTCAGCCCCTCGTTCAACGCGGCCTTCTACTCCGTAAGGACGGCCGAGCAGCCGACGCGCCAGATTTACTTTGCCTTCTGCCAACAGTCCCCTTACCTTGCTGGAACTGACGCGCTGACTCCGAAACTGAACCTCCGGAACTTCATCCGCAAAGAACCCCAGGTCCTGGCTAACGCGCCTCAGCAATTCAATGTTGCCCTCGCGATCATGACCAAAAGCGAAACCGCGGCCGAGGTAAACTTCTTTCGCATGGAGGCGATCCTTGACGACATCGCGAAGAAAATCTTCGGCCCGCGTTTGGGAAAATTGCTCGTCGAAACGAATGACAATTGTTTGCTCGATACCAAGGACACCAAACCCTTCAACTTTTTGATCGAGTGTTTGTAATAGTGGCGGCGCCGATTCGGGATGCAAAACGGCACGCGGATGCGGATCGAAAGTTATGACGGTCGGGATAGCACCGGTTTCACGCGCCCTTTCCACCACCGTGTGCATAATCAACTGGTGGCCAAGATGCAGCCCGTCAAACACACCGAGCGTCAGCACCGTCGGTCGTTGGATTTCGGCGTTGTCGGTTCCGTGAAAGAGACGCATAAAACAACGATGAAGTAGGATTGCGGAGTGATGAATCTCTGCGTTACCGATTTTTCTTAGCAGTCTTAGCCGATGTCACGAGAATCTTCATCAATTGTTCGGCTTCATCTTTAAGGCTGCTAAGTCTGGCCTCGGTTACTGTCTGACTTTCCCACAAAAGTTCGAGCCAGTAGATCGTTTCATCAAGTTCCTGTAGTGTCACTTCGACTTTGCTAATGAATTCCGCTGTCGACCTTGCTCGCTTAGCTTCACGATAATGAGCGCCAACCGAAGTTCCACTGCGAACGACTTGCTTACCGAGAATCTGAGCTTCAGTTGATTTTGGCAGCGATGCGTAAAGCTTAATTATTCTCAGCGCAAACATTTTTGTTCGCTTCCGCAAGTCGCGTCGCTCAATGTCATTCATCATTCCGCGTTCATCGTTCATCCTTCATCCTTTATGACAAGTCCATCGTAGGCCCACTCGACTTCCTCGGGCAGACGCGCCGAATCACGCTCGTGCTTAACGTCGTGCGCGATGTGAGTGAGGTAAGCTCGCCGGGGTTTGATCCTCGCGATATATTCCAGCGCTTTGTCCAGCCAGAGATGCGTGGGATGTTCCTTGAAACGCAGGCAGTCAAGCACAAGGACGTCGAGACCGCGCATCTGCCCCATTGTTGTCGGCGGAATCTCGCTGAGGTCCGTTGCATAGGCAAAATCGTTTAAGCGGTAAGCCATTACCGGAAGTCGCCCGTGAATTACCTCCAACGGCGTAATCAATAAATCTTTGCCCAAACAGAACTGTGCACCGGGCGCAACCGTGTGAGGAATCACCTGCGGCAGGCCACCGCCAAAGTGTGAAGGCTCGAAGATGTACCTAAAGATGCGTCGGATATCGATCCAGGCGCGCTCGTTGGCGTAAAGACCCAACGCACCATAGCGAAAATTCAGCGGGCGAATATCGTCGAGACCAAAGATGTGGTCGGCGTGGCAATGCGTGATCAGGACTGCATCGAGATGCTTCAGGCCATAGCGGAGTGCTTGCTGGCGAAAGTCGGACGAGGTGTCGATCAAAACGGACTGGCCGGCATGTTCAATGAGAATGGAAACTCGCAGGCGTTTATCGCGCGGATCGTCTGAGGTGCAGGTCTCGCATTCGCAGCCAATGGAAGGGACGCCCGTGGATGTTCCCGTGCCAAGAAACGTAAGCTTCATGACTAGTCCAAAGTCCAATGTCGAATGTCCAATGTCAAGTCAGCTGCGTGAGGCGACTCTGAGTCCGACGCAGTGACATTCGCAATTACCAGACGTTGGACTTTGGACATTGGACTTTGGACCTTGGTTAGCCACCAGTGATATCACGACTTTTGTAGCTGCGGGCCTTCGGCGCTGTGTTGGTCAGCGAAACATATTGCATACGCAGGTCAGCGAGTAGCCCTTCGAGAATCTCTTGTTCCTGCGGCAGAAGGTTGCCGCGCGTCTTTTGTTGCAGCATACCCAGCACGTCGATCCAGTGTTTGCCCAGTTCCAAATCGACCTCGCGTTTACCGGTTACGGGGTGCTCCATCATGCCCAGCGAAGAAGCAGCGTTTGAAGCGATCGACATCATGAAACTGGCGAAGCTTGCGGGGTCGTCTGCTCCGGGTAATTCAGTTCGCGCATCCGATTCCGCGGCCTGCGGCGCGGCCTCTTCACTTCTTTCAGTTGGCGTTGGTTGATTTTGTGGTTCGCGACTCGGTGCTGCTGCAGTTTG
>DASWDX010000248.1:0-7899 GCA_036395055.1 Pyrinomonadaceae bacterium
CCGAAATCGCCCCGCATGCCGGCCGGAGTTCCCAGGTTATGCGCGATCAGGCGAATGTAGTGCTCATCGTTCCGTTCCTCTGCCGATTGGAGTGCGGCTCTAAATTCTCGTTCGGCGGCAGTCCATTCCCCCATCGCCACGAGGCAGAGTCCGCGCGTGTTGCCGCATTTTGTCCTGACAGCGGAATTCGGTTCAGTAAGCACGATGGCGCTGTCCAGATAAGTAAACGCAAGCTGATAGTTGCGCTCGCGTCGCGCCAGCGTGGCTAACGAATGTAGTGCGTCCGCCTCACCTTCCTGGTCACCTCGATCGTGAAGAACAGACACAGCACGTCGCAACATTGAGTGGGCAAACTCGTATTCGCCACGCAAACGTGCGACTTCGGCGCGATGTGCCAGTGCCCGGGGATGAGCTTCGAGCGCAGCCTCGGGGAGAGCATCGGCTAACGAAGCGAGCGAGCCCAACGCACCGGAAGAGATCCACTCGAAACCTCTTTCCGCAATCACCTGGGCTGCTCCAGCGAAGTCTTCCGCAGCCAGCAGATGTCGAACGGCTTGTTCCCATGACAGGCGGTCCTTGAAATAGGCGGCGCAACGCTGATGTTCCGCTGCCACGCCCGAGCGGCCAATTTCACTGCGTAGTCGTCGTCTGAGGAAATTCTGAAAGAGCGGATGGAGTCGATACTCTTCTCCGCGGCGATCGCTGGCAACCGTGATGAATACGTTGCGGCGCACGAGGTTGGGCAGCAATCGTGAACAATTTGTCCCTGGATAAAGCGCCGTGCAGGTGTCAAGCTCAAGGCGGTCCAAAAGTGAGACCTGCAAAAGGAGCGTGCGGATCTCTTCTGCTTCGTCTGAAAAAACTTCCTCGGCGAAGTAATCAAAAATATCGCGCTCCGACTGGCGTAGGACTTCCACGAGATCAGGAACTTCTGCTTGTCCATCGCGGCTAGTAATCACATTTCGGTGAGCGACTTGCCGCACCAGTTGCAGCGCCGTAATCCAGCCATGCGTGCGCTCGCGATACTCTGCTAGTTGCTCCGGGGTAAGTTCCAAATCGAAAACTTTACGGAAAAGCTCCTGGGTTTCTTCGTCGGTGAAAAGCAGGTCGGCGCGATCGATGTTGGCAAGCGGCGAGTGGGTACGCAACCGGCCCAATGCCAGCGGTGGCATCTCGCGAGAAATGATGATCACGTGTAAAACGTCTGGCAGGTAAGCGAGCAGCCGATCGAGCACGGCATGTACCGCCGTGTCCTCGCCCAGATGGTGGTAGTCGTCGAGGACGAGGATGAGTTGCTGTTCGACTCGCTCCAAAACCTCGTTCAGGAAAACGTCAGCGGCGCGTTCCGGATGCCGCGCGACTTCGCCGGTCGCTTCCTGAAAATAAGAAAACATGGCCTCGCCAAAACCGGGCACAAGCTGCTTGATGCCGAAGGCGAGGTAACCAAGAAACACCGAAGGGTCAGCGTCGGTGTGATCCAGTTGATACCAGACGAACTGTCGCTTGTGAGTACGCAAAAAATCGGCAACCAGGGTGGTCTTTCCTGAGCCGGCGTTGGCGGTAACCAGAGTCAGCGGGTAACTGAGATTCGCAAGCAACCGGTCGGTCAGCCGCGCCCGTGAGAGCAACTCCGGCGCTGGTCGCGGCGGAAGTAACTTGGTGCGCAGAAAAAAGCTGCGACGCGTTTGCCGTAGATTCTCCGCAGTTGCGGTTGATGTTTGGGTTGGGTCGTCCGGGCTGCTCTGTTGGTTCGCGGGCGCCATAAGCTTCTGCCTCTGCGCGCTGTTTAGGTTTTCGGGCAGGTTAGCACGACAAAATGTGATCAGGCCACTATCGAGCGGTTTAGGCAGGTCGTCTATGGTTGCTTGTTGAAGCGTCATCAATCAGTCGCGCGTGGCCAGCTATCAGGCAAACCTGAAGCTTTGACTTGAACTTGCACGGGGCTCGCTCAGCTCTCTTGAATTGCACGCAGATTTACATTCTCTGATTCCCCAAACTCGGCAGATTCGCTTTCTGAGCGTTGTAAAAACGCCGCAGCGTCATCCAGTGCGGCCGCTCGTCCATGTGTATGATCGAGAGCGATGCTCGCCTGTTCCTGGGAAAGTCCATAACTTTCAAATAAAGCGATAGCCTCTGCTCGGGAAAAGTTCAAAGCCGACTCGTCAATCACAACTAGCGACTGTTTCGACCGCATTCTCCACAAAGGCGCCGGCGGCAAACTGCGACTGGTGATTAGCACATGCACTTCAGAAGGGAGCAGCGGCAGCAAGCGGGTGAAGAACGGTACCAGCCAGTCTGAATCAGAAACGAGATGGAGATCTTCTATCACGATCAGGAGTGGGCCAGCCGTCTCGCCCTCGACCAACTCGTAAACAAATGCATCAGCCAGCCGGTCGATCAGATCGATCGCGCCCGTTACCAGCAAAGCCATCAACAGTTTCCTGCCAAAGCCCAGACGGCACTCCTGAATGCTGCCGATTAGATAATGAAAGAAAACATAGGGGTCGGCGTCAGGCGCGTCAATTTTGTACCAGGCGACCGGCCGGCCGCATTTTTGTGCAAAATCGAGCGCCACGGAGGTCTTGCCGGCACCGGCACGACCACTGATTATTGTGGAGGTGGCAGCCGCCATGCTCTTTTCGAGAGTGCTTAACAATCGCGACCTGGAAACGCGAGGCCTTCGCACGGGCGGTGCGATTTTGTCCGTTATCAGTTCCATCCTGGTCATTTCTAAACCGTGAGAATCTATTAGGAACATAATTTCCTGGAGAGGATCCCTTCTGACACGTTCTGCTATTTGCTGCAACGCCAGCCTTTTCTCTACTGGAATCACCGAGCTGCAGCCGAGCTTTTCCTGCTGAAACATTGGAAAACTCCCGTATTAGGCGGTTAGACTCGACCCTTAACTGCCGCTAATTGGTTTTATTGCAACCGGGTTGAGAAATTCTTGAGTTTTTAAACACGGTGGGGGCACAAGGGCTAAATACAAAAAAGGCGCCGCGGGTTAACGCGGATTACACGAATCTGAAACGGCTGTTGCTGCTTATTGTTCTCGGAATCGCGCTTATCCGCGTAAATCTGTGACTAATTAAGCGTGGGTCAAAACCGCAGCGACAAACAACTCAAGCCGCCATCCATCTTTTGAAATTCCGTCATCTCAACTGAAGGAGTTTCGTAACCCAGGTCTCGCAACGCCTTTTCGAATAGAGGATACCCAGCGGCCACCAAAACACAGTCATTAAGCCGCACGCAGTTGGCTGCATACTGTTCAGTCGCACTCACGCGTGCAAGATCATAGCGGCGAAACCATTCGTGGTTTGCCAGCGCATCAATTACCACTAGACGGTTATCGCCCAGGTAGGCAAGTGCGCTTTTCAGATGGAGAATGTTCTCCACGACTCGTATATCGATGAAGCTGGACGTGTAACCGTATGGGGCTAGCAACGCAGCTAATTGCTGGGCACCCGCCTCGTTAGTGCGCTCGGAAATGCCGATAAAGAAATGGGCCTCCACTTCACAGACATCTCCGCCGTCGAGCGTGCCGGGTGCCTGAATTGAATATAATTCCGGACAAAATTGGGTGAGCACTTCTGCGATACTGTCGATTTCTCCAAGGCGACTAGGCGCACCCGGTCGCGTAAGGATCGCGCAAGAGACACTAGCCTGACCCCGGGGTCCCCGGCCGGGCGGCCCGGCTGGGGTGGGACGGTTAGGAAGGCCTCGCACTATCACGGCCGCATCTTCCACAAAAGTTGAATCGGGATATCGCTCATCAGCTTCCAGTCGAGTAAGCTTCAGGCCACACTGCTCGAGCGCCTCGCAGTAGGCTGCGTGTTGTCTTAAAGCGCGTGCATAGTTCGGCGCGCCCGCGTCGATTGTTGTCAAGCCTTCGGCGAATCTCGCGCACGGCGGACGAACAATTGCATTAGTGAACATCGTTGCCAACCGGGAGTTTCAGAACTGCGACAAAAGGAGCAAACATGGCTAAGGGTGAACCGTGTTGAGGACTTGGATCTGGCCGTTACCGCTCTCGCGCTTCTGATTAGTCGAAAGGCCTGCGACTTATGTTTACTCCCCTTTTTTGCGGGCCTTGACGTCGGTCATGACGATGGTGATAGCGAGACCAACGCCGGCGATGGCGGCGAGAAGAAAGAAGATCATCGCGAAACCCGGGTAGCCGAGTATGCGAAACGATGTCTCGACACGCATCAGCATCGACGCGCCAACTATGAGGGAGGCGAGGATCAGTCCGAGGCTAATCCGGTTCGCCACTTTCTGAAGTCCCTCGAGCACGATCTTTTCGTCGATCGCATTAACGTCCAGTTTGAACTCGTTGTTGCCTATCGTGTCCAAAATCTTGTTAACCCGGCCAGGCAATTTTTCCGCAAACTCCTTAAGCTCGACTACCTCGCCGATCAAATTTATCGGAGCCAGGCTCTGCATTAAGTTGCGCTGAAGAATTTCGATGGCGCGCTGGCGAATAATTGCGGTCGGCTCAAAATTTGGGTCGAGGGTGAAGACGACGCGGTCCAAATTCAAGAGCGCCTTGGCCACCATCGTGAACTCAGACGGCAGCCGAAACCAGCAGTCGGCAGATATTTTCGTTATCTCCAGGACCACCTTGCCGGCGTTGAGCCGAGTGAGACTTGCATCCGCATTTTCAGCCACGAGTTCGGCGATCCGTTTGGTAAAGTCAGCTTTCTCAAAACGAGGCTTTGGCTCGCCTATGCGAATGGTGATTTCAGCGGCCTCTTCACCACGACCCTCGGCGATGGCCAACAAGAGGCGCAGCACGTTGTCGCGCAGTCCCGGCAAAAGGCGCGCCACCATTCCCAGATCCAGCAGTGCAATCTGATTGTCGTCGGTAACAAAGACATTGCCTGGATGTGGATCGGCGTGCAGAAAACCGTCAAGTAGTATTTGCTTGAGATAAGCGCGAAACAGCTCGCGAGCGAGGCCGGGCCCATCTATTTCCATCAGCCGCAACGGACTCAGCTCAGTAATCTTCTTGCCGGGTATGTATTCCATCGTGAGGACGCGTGAGGTGCAATAATCTTCGATGGGCTCAGGAATAATGATGTGCTCAAACTCACGGAGGTTTTCACTGAAGGTAATGAGATTATTAGCTTCGAGCTTGAAATCCAGTTCGCGCAACAAACTGGCGCGGAGGTCCTTGAGCATGTTCTCAAAATCGTAGCGCTTTCCCAGTTCTGTATGAGCATCCAGAAACTTTGCGACCTGGCTCAATGCTTCGAGATCCTCAATTATCTGCTCGCGAATGTTTGGCCTCTGTACCTTGACCACCGCCGTGCGCCCATCACGCATACGCGCAAGATGCACCTGGGCCAGAGAGGCAGCAGCAAGCGGCTGACGTTCAAGGTCGGCAAAAGCTTTTGAGAGACGGACGCCGAGCTCGCCAGAGACGATTCGATCAACCTCCGCAAATGGAAATGGTTCAATCTGATCCTGCAAACGAGAAAGAGCTTCAAGGTAAGGTGGAGGCAAGAGATCGGCGCGCGTTGAAAGCACCTGGCCCAACTTGATGAAAGTGGGACCCAACCTTTCGAGGTCGGCAGCCAGCTCTTCCGCCTTCGGCGTGGTTTCGGCCAGCGAGGTTTCGATGGCATCAAGGCTGCCTTCGAGGCCGGCCTGCTTAACCAGATCCGAGCGCCCATATTTCACCAACAGCAGCGCCACGTCTTTGTATCGTTTCAGACGTTCGGGTTTCAGCGAGACGACCATTCCATGAGTTCCTTTGTTCTGCCGCGGCTGGACTGATTGTACAAGAACTTGCTACCCGACACCCTAAGGTTTATGCTCCGGCGCAGTGTTAAGCACCTATTTTTCGGGGAAGGACGGAAGTTTTATTTAACAATCACGTCCAGCGTTTCGGTTTTAACGACGGAAACGCAGCTTTGGGTTGGGCCAAGGTCCCCCTGCTCACATCGAGGCCAGATGGAACCTGGTAAGGAACACAAACGCATAGGCTGCTGTGCCGGTGCGAACCTGAGGTTGCTGGTAGTTGTTCGACGCATAAAGGAGTCTGTAATGGTCAAGAAGTCGTTATCGTTAATTTTGTTGACAGCAATTCTCGCCGTCTCGGCATTCGCTCAGCAAACGACCACCCCTGCCCAGCAACCAGCGGCCGCGCCGCAACCGGCCCCCCCGAAAACCCATTTGAAGGTGGGCCAGGCGGCTCCCGATTTCACCCTGACGGATACCGAGGGAAAGGAAGTCAAACTAAGCGACTTTAAAGGCAAGAAGAATGTCGTGCTCGCCTTTTATGTGCTCGCCTTCACCGGTGGTTGAACGAAAGAATTGAAGGCGTATCAGGCTGATATCGCCAAATTCGAAGAGACGAACACGCAGGTTTTGGGAATTAGCATGGACAGCTCGCCCGCCAACAAACGTTTTGCCGAAGATATTGGTGTGAAGTTTCCTTTGCTGAGCGACTGGAAGCGCAAGGCCGTTAAAGACTACGGCGTTTACAATGAAGCCACGGGATATGGAACGCGTGCGACTTTTGTAGTCGACAAAGACGGGACTATCAAACACATCGAGGAAGGTCGGACCGCGATCGATCCCACTGGCGCCTACCAGGCATGCAACTTATTTAATAAGAAGAAGGCTGAGTAAACAGTACTATTTCGCTGAAAGTTTAGAAGACGAATTGGCTCCGGCGAGTCCGCGGTCAATTAACGCGCGCAACGCTTCGGTACTCATCTCTCTAAGAGCAATCCCGTTTACAAAAATGGCAGGAGTACTGTCGACGCCATAGAGCTCGCCGTCGTCGATATCGTGCTTGACCTCAGCGGCGTAAGTCCCGCCATCCAGTGCGGCGTCAAAACGTACCCGATCCAAACCGAGCTCGCTCGCATATTTTTTTAGCGAGGGGACGTCCAACGCATTCTGGCGTTTGAAGAGCAACGCGGTATATTCAAAAAATTTCCCCTGCGCATGTGCGGCGTTTGCAGCCTCTGCCGCTTTGCGAGCATTAGCGTGCATGGCCAGCGGAAAATCCCGCACCACTAACCTTACTTTAGCGCCGTAGGATTTCAATACCTCTTCCAGGATGGGCGCCATTGCCGCGCACGACGGACATTGGAAATCGGTAAACTCGATGATCGTTACCGGCGCCTTTACATCGCCTCGACCCGGATCGTCGTCGACGCTTATCGATTGCACCGGGAGGGTCGGTTCAGTAATGAGCAAGCGAACGTCGGCGCCCGTTCGCAGTCTATCGGAAAGGGCGCGTTCCAAACGCTCTCGATCCTGATCCTCCAAATACTTCGCGATCTGATTGCTAGTTGCCGCGAGCTCGCCCGGAATCTTGGCCTTGTTATCCGCATAGAATTTTGCGATCTCTGCTTCGGTGGGCGCGTGTACCTTTTCGCTTATCTCCTTGCGCACGATTTCCTCCGGAGCAACATTGCGGCGGTTTGCCTCAGCAAGCAAAAGCAGATCATTAATGGCGAGGTCCAAAGCCTGCTTGGCAAGCTGATAAGCGTTCAGCCGCAGCTTGTAAGCGATCGGTTTGAGCCGTTCATTAATCATTCCCGCGGTTATGGGACGTCCAGCTACTGTCACTACTACTGCGGACGGTGCGAGGTTCGCGGCGTTTGCAGCAGCCACGTTAACTACCGGATTCGATGCGCTCAAACGTTTGACGAATTCGTCTGTCATCTTCGCTTCGCGCTCACTCTTCAAAAACCCGACGACATTTTGGCGCGTCGCGGCCGGATCACTTTGATCGATCTGATCGCGGTTGTCCTCTACGAACTTATTGATTTCCGACGCCGTCGGCTCTGTAATTTTTCTGGCAACTTCCAGGTTGTACAACTGTTGCGAACTGATTTTTCGTTTGGCCGCTTCGCTCTCCAGCAATAGAGTATTGATTTG
>DASWDX010000249.1:0-25705 GCA_036395055.1 Pyrinomonadaceae bacterium
CCAGCCGTCAAAAATAGTCATTCCGGTCGCTTCGACAGTACGACGCAGGCGCGCCTCATCGCCGAAGTAATAACGCATCCCGGTGGGGATACTGGAGAGTGGCTCCGTCATCTGGTCCATGTTGCCTCTCTGTGTTTGGGAATTTCGAAGGTTCCTTTTTTTTGAGCAAAGTTTCTAACCATAATCAACAGTCCCAGAGGGACGAAATGTTTATAGTCAGCCTGCCTCCATAGAGTCTTCGCAGCTCCGGAGGAGCGGAACGTAGCTCCGAATCCCCGGTTAAATCATTTCGCTCCTCTGGAGCTCTTGTCTTTGGTGATGTGCCGTATCTATAAACATTCGGCTCCTCCGGAGCGCTTGGTTGTGCCCAGACCGCGCTGTGTTAGACGCGTTAATGCGGCACAAATTGTCTATAGCCCCTTGGGCTGATAAAGAAAAAAACCGCTGCCTGACTCCGGGTCATGGCAGCGGGTCCTTAAAGGTTCCCGGTTGTGAGCTTCTTGTTACTCTGGCTTTTCTCCCAGCTTTATCCTCACAACCAACGCGCTGCCTCGATGGCAATAATGGTTGCCATGATGGTGTGCGCCGTGGTTGTGTTTGCTGCTGAAGATCATAAGCGCTATGCGTCAATCTCACGCGAAGTGTTCTTATACGCGACTCTCTCCCCGCGTGTCAATGAAAAGACCAAGCCAAGTTATCCAGGAGGGCCGAAACTTTGTAAGACTCCGGGGTCCCAGCCTCTTTGCGCTCAAGTCCATTCTCATCCGGATCTCGTCACAGTTGCTTTCAAACCCTCGCGGTCAACCTCCAGCAAGCGCACAGTCGCCGGCATGCCTTGTCTGCGAAAATTATTCGCAATTTCCTCACCGATAGTAGGCAAGTGATCCAAGGCTAACGCGATGACGCTCGGCCCGGAACCGCTCAAGGCTACGCCGATCAGCCCGGGCTGAGGCTCCGTCGCCAGTGCTTCAGCAAGACCTGGGACCAGAGACTGCCGATATGGCTGGTGCATTCGGTCCTGCATTGCGTCCCACAAGAGATCGTAAGCGCCGCCTTCCACTGCCGCACCAAACAGCGCAACCCGTTGCAGATTATGCACCGCGTCATCACGTTCAACTGTGGCCGGCAGAGCGCTCCGTGTTTCCGCCGTCTTCAAGGGCACATCAGGCGAGACCACAATAACTTTTAGATCGTCCGGCCACGGCCTCTTGACTGCCAACACATTTCCATCCGCTTTTACGCAGTTGACCACCCAACCTCCGTAATATGCGGCGGCAACGTTGTCAGCATGACCTTCCATCTCCAATGCATAACGAAGAACTGCCGCAGACGAAAGCTCGTGCCCACAAATCAACGAGCTGAGCCTAACACCCGCAACGATCGCGGCGGCGCTACTTCCAAGTCCGCGCCCAAGCGGCAACTCGTTGTGTACGTCTAGTCTCACCGGCGGAAGAGTCCAGCCCTCATGCTCAGCGGCGAAAGTCATGGCCCGGAAAATCAGATTGTCTTCCGTGCAAGAAAGGAGACCAGTTGTGCTGCCCTCACCGCTACTAGTCACGCTGCATATAGCACTCGCTTCCGGTACGACTCTGGCGCCGACCGTCAGATAAAGTTGCAGTGCGAGACTGTAGGAGTCGAACCCGGCTCCGAGGTTGGACGTCGACGCAGGCACTCGCACCGTAAAGACCTGGTCGGATTTGCCAGCGGCCTCGACAGTGTCGTCAATGATATCGACTGCTCCGCTTTCCAGGCTCATGCCTCATCTCTTTGTTGTTCGTGCCGTCGAAGACCCTCGAGGATCGCGGCCCTGGTTGCTTGCACGCGTGCGGGAGGATTGCGGTAAGTACCAGCGAGGCGGCGCTCCCTTTTGGTTTTGCCCGCTGAGCGATCGGGCGTGAAGAGCTTTTCCTGATGATAATTGATCGCATAGTCCGTGTCCTTCAGGATGTGTCCTGTCAACACCGCCACAACATCCGTATCAGGTGCAATAGTCCCACTCGCGACCAAACGCTTGATACCCGCAACAGTAGTTGCAGAAGCAGGCTCGCATCCAACTCCGTCGCGTCCGATGATCGCTTTCGCGTCCGCGATTTCCTGCTCGCTGACACTGAGCACACTTCCGCGTGACTCGAGCACTGCGCGCCGGGCCTTCTGCCACGACACAGGCGCACCGATCTTAATGGCCGTCGCTAAAGTTTGCGGGTTTTCGACGGGTTTCAGCACGTCCGAATCAGACCTAAATAGACTCGCAAAAGGCGCAGCGCCTTCTGCCTGGACCACAGTCAGCTGCGGCAAATGGTCAATTAGTCCCAGGTTCTTAAGTTCTTTGAAGCCTTTGCCAAGCGCTGAACTGTTGCCGAGATTGCCACCCGGCACTACCACGTGATCCGGCACACGCCACCCACGCTGCTGTAACAACTCAGCAGCCACGGTTTTCTGGCCCTCGATGCGAAACGGATTGATGGAATTTACGAGATAGATTGATTCATCTTCGGCTAGTTCGCGTATCACCCGCATAGCATCATCAAAGTTGCCGTCTAGTTCCAACACCGCCGCTCCGTAGTCCAAACTCTGGGCCAGCTTGGCGTGACTGATCTGACCGCGCGGCACCAGGATGGCGCATTGTAATTCGGCGCGCGCGGCATATGCGGCGAGGCTCGCCGCAGTGTTGCCTGTGCTTGCACAAACCACCGTTCGCGCTCCCAAGATGAGGGCCTGCGTGACGGCGGTAGTCATGCCTGTGTCTTTGAAAGAGCCGGTCGGATTGCAACCCTGGTGTTTGAGCTTGAGTGCGTTTAGTCCACAGTAAGCGGCAGAGGCTGGAGCATCGTAAATCGGCGTATTGCCTTCAGCGAGGGTGACGATGGGTGCATCGGCAGCGAAAGGCAACAACTCACGATAGCGCCAGACCCCGCTTCGGTCGCGTGGATCGAATGACGCAAGTCGGCTGGTCCAGACAGTTCGCAGCTGTTCCGGATCTGCGCCGGCATAAGCTTCCAGTACGACATCCAACAGTCCACCACAATTCGGGCAAACATAGAGCCTTTCGTTGATCTCAAAGCGTGCGCCACAAGCGGGATCAACGCAGTGTTGCTGCGCGCCTGCCTGCGCAACTCTTTGAAGCTTTTCGGTTTCAATCATACACCGGCCAACGCGTTCTCATTTTCAACCGACTCGAAACGAGAAGCACGACTTTCCAGGGCAAATTCGCTGTGCAAAGCCTGGACGACTTCGCGCATTAATCCCGCATCGACAACCAACGAAACGTTGTATTCAGAAGACCCTTGCGCAATGGCGATAATATTAATACCACGTCGGCCCAGAGCACTGAACGTACGCCCGGCGATTCCGGGTGTGCCTCGCATTCTCTCGCCAACTACGGCGACGATGGCAATGTCCGCGTTAACAGTGATGTGTTCGACTTCTTTGTGCGCCAGGTCAGATGCGAATGCGGCGCGAAGCTCTGCCACCGTACGTGAAGCGTCTAGCGAGTCGATAATGAAGCAAATGTCGTTTCCCGACGACGACTGGGAAATAAGCAGGACGTTGGCTTGAGCGGTGGCGGCGGCGGTGAAGGTTCTAGCCGCGACACCGGGCAGGCCGACAATGCCTCGACCCCCGACCGTAATCATAGTCACGTTGCTCATCGCCGTGATCGCTTTTACGCCCCGCCTGGTAGGATGGCCCATCGCTGTAATTTTGGTGCCCCCTCGCTCCGGAAAAAAGCTGTTGCGAATCCAGACCGGGATTCCTGCCTCTGAGACCGGGCGTAGCGTTTTCGGGTGCAGGACTTTTGCACCGAAGTAAGCCAGTTCGGCCGCTTCGTTGTAAGAAATTTCCTGGAGCGTGCGCGCCTCAGCAACCAGCCGTGGGTCGGCTGTCAGCACACCATCAACATCTGTCCAGATAATGATTTCTTTCGCATCGAGCGCCGCTCCCAGGATCGTAGCGGAATAGTCCGATCCGCCACGACCCAACGTCGTCAACTTTCCATCCACAGTCGCGCCGATGAACCCCGTGACAACCGGAACTGACCGTTCAGCCAGCAATGGCTCGAGCCTCGCAGTAGCGCGTTCGCGTGTTTCGGCCATCAACGGTTCAGCCCGCCCAGAATGATTGTCTGTGACGATCAGCTCGATCGCTTCAACGGCCGTTGCATTGACTCCCGATTCACGTAGCGCACTCGCCAGTAACCGCGCCGAGAGCCTTTCACCCGCGCTGGAAATAGCATCGAGCGCGCGCGGCGTGAGTTCACGCAGGAGCGCTGTGCCACGGCAAAGGCTCGTCACCTCTTCGAGAATCTCCTTCAATTCGGCTGCCAATTGTTCGCGTTCGTCTCTGTCACGAACCAAACTCTCAATCGCCTCCTGGTGTTGTTTATAGAGTGTCTCCGCCACCTCGCCGGCCGCGCGCGTGTCACCGGATGTTGAGGCTTGTGCAGCTTCCATTAGACGATTGGTCACGCCGCCCATCGCCGAGACGACTGCTACCACCGGACCTTCGCCCGCCGCTCGGGCGACGATATCCGCCACCCGGCGAATACAGTCAGCGTTACCTACTGACGTGCCGCCGAATTTCATCACCAGTAGGTTTCCGTTCATCAGCTGATTGCTTCTTTCCTTGATTCAGCATGGGATTCACCATGGGATTCATTCGGGGATTCAGTCGGGGAGTCGCTGGCGCTCGATGCGAAGTGGTTGTCTGGCTCACCGAAAATAGGCACGACTCCGTCTCGCGCTAGCTTATATTCCACGGAATCGACTAGTGCGCGCCAGCTTGCTTCGACAATGTTCGCAGACACGCCAACCGTGCCCCACTGTGCCCGTGCGTCGCCTGAACAGATCAACACACGAACGAGACTCGCCGAGCCTGACAAATTGCTCGTGATGACGCGTACCTTGTAATCAACCAGATGCATCTCAGCGAGCGACGGATAAAATCTTTGCAGGGCGCAACGCAAAGCGTTATCCAGCGCGTTGACCGGTCCATTGCCGCTGGCCGCCGTATGTTCGACGCGGTTGCCCACCCTGACCTTCACCGTCGCTTCGCTCATCGGCATCAGCGCCCCGCGATGTTCGTCAATCACGCGGAAGCCAAGCAGTTCGAAGTATGGTTGATGCGCGCCTCGCAGCTTGGATACGAGCAGTTCGAAGCTCGCTTCCGCCGCCTCAAACTCGTACCCGTTGTGCTCCAAACGCTTCAACTCGTCGAGCACACGTTGTTCATCATTTAGTTCAACTCCCAGTTCCCTTGCCTTGGCAAGCAGATTTGCGCGCCCCGCAAGATCAGACACCAGAATACGTCGCCGGTTGCCTACTATTTCAGGAGCGACGTGTTCGTAAGTCGCCGGGTTGCGTTCGACTGCCGATACGTGAACCCCACCTTTATGCGCGAACGCACTGTCCCCGACGAAGGCAGCGCGCGAATCGACCGCAAGGTTTGCGATCTCGCTAACGAAGCGGGACGTCTCCCGCAATCTCTTCAACCGCTCGGGGCCGAGGACGGTGTGACCGAGTTTCAATTCGAGATTCGGAATTACGGCGCAGAGATTCGCGTTGCCGCAACGCTCCCCGTAACCGTTAATAGTACCCTGCACGTGCACCGCGCCTGCGGAAACGGCGGCAAGAGTGTTAGCAACTGCCAGTTCGCCATCGTTGTGGCAATGTATCCCAACGGGCACATCTATCTGCTCAATCACGTCGCGCGTCACGCGCGCGACTGTCTCCGGTAAACTGCCCCCGTTGGTGTCGCACAGCACGATGCGATGGGGACCACCGGCGCTGGCAGCGCGCAGAGTAGCGAGTGCGTACTCAGGATCTGTTGTGTAGCCGTCAAAGAAGTGCTCCGCGTCATAAACCAAACAGGCTACACGGGCTGACAGATAGCGTACAGTATCTTCGATGATTTCCAGGTTCTCGTCAGGACTGAGACGGAGGGCATCTGTGACATGAAGCAGCCATGACTTGCCAAAGACAGTAACTACTGGCGTTTCCGCTTTAAGCAGCGACTGAATGCTTGGATCGTCGTCGCAGGTAAGCGTATGACGACGTGTCGCCCCGAATGCCGCAATGCGTGCGTGCGTAAACTTCAGGGAGCGAGCGCGCTCGAAAAAAGCCAGGTCACGAGGATTCGAGCCCGGCCACCCACCTTCGATGAAGTCAACGCCAAACGCGTCGAGTTGTTCGGCGACGCGACACTTATCGTCAACAGAAAAGTTGACGCCTTCGCCCTGCGACCCGTCGCGGAGCGTTGTGTCGTAGATTTCTATTCGATCAGTCATAGGATCCTTAAAACCCGCGGAGCGGGTGGCAGCGTAAAGCCTGGGGTGGAGCGCAGCGAAACCCCAGGATCGCAAGAGAGAAGAAACCGAGCCCGTGAAACGGGCGGCAGCAATCTCATGATAGGTGCATCGTTAGGCGACTTCATATTGACATCTGATGATCGTTGACACTAGTTTACGCTGCCACCCGATCCGCGGGCTTTTGAAAGTTCGCTCTTACAAATTCTTCAGAGCTTTCTTAAGCCAAAACCCCCATTTTATCCTTGCCGTTAGGCAGCTCGCCATCGGTCACCGCACCAAGACTACTGGTTGAAACCAGGCGTTCGTATTTCGCCAAAACGCCTCGCGTGTATCGCGCAGCGCGCGGGCGCCATCTCGCCCGACGGCGCTTTAAGTCTTCCGCAGGGATGTTGAGTTGCAGCAACCGCGCTTCGGCATCAATGGTTATCTTGTCTCCTTCTTCCACCAGCGCGATCGCGCCACCCACCGCAGCCTCTGGCGCGACATGTCCGACCACCAGGCCATAGGTGCCGCCGGAGAATCGTCCATCAGTAATTAATGCAACCGCGTCGCCCAGGCCCGCGCCAATGATAGCGGAAGTCGGCGCTAGCATCTCGCGCATTCCTGGACCACCACGCGGCCCTTCGTAACGAATTACAACCACAGCGCCCGGTTTGATTTCTCCGGACAAGATGGCCTGCAGGCAGCTTTCCTCAGAATCGAATACCCGAGCCGGGCCGGTAAATCTTGGGTCCTTCACGCCAGTTATTTTTGCCA
Organism: Pyrinomonadaceae bacterium; assembly: GCA_036395055.1. Taxonomy (GTDB): domain Bacteria; phylum Acidobacteriota; class Blastocatellia; order Pyrinomonadales; family Pyrinomonadaceae; genus PSRF01. The sequence continues at coordinate 7,058 of DASWDX010000249.1, forward strand.
CGGCTCCCTCAGTTGCGAGATTACCCTTGAGTATTGCCAGGTGCCCGTGCGGATAAAGCGGCTTGGACCACGGGTGAATCACGTCCTGATCAGTCCGAGGTTCCGCGGGCACGTCGTCGAGCGCCTCAGTTACCGTCCGGCCCGTGATAGTGAGTTCGTCACCGTGCAGTCTGTCGTGGGCCAACAACATCTTCATCACTTGCGGAATACCTCCTGCCTGGTGCAGGTCGGTAGTCACGTAGCGGCCGGAAGGCTTCAGATCGCAGAGCACTGGAACACGCTGTCGAATTTCCTCAAAGTCGTCAATCGTCAGGGGCACTCCTGCCGCATGCGCAATTGCCAGCAGGTGCAACACTGCATTTGTCGAACCGCCAACCGCCATCACTACAGCAATCGCGTTCTCAAAAGCCTTTCTGGTGAGAATGTCGCGCGGTAGGATTTGCTTTTCAATTGCCGTGGCCAAAACTCCGGCCGATTCGGCGGCGCTGTCCGCCTTTTCCTGATCTTCGGCTGCCATCGTCGAAGAGAAAGGCAGGCTCAGCCCCATGGCTTCAATCGCCGCGGACATTGTGTTTGCCGTAAACATTCCGCCACAGGAACCAGCACCGGGACAGGCACGTCGCTCAACCTCAAGAAGCTCAGCCACACCAATGCGCTGCGCCGAATATTGTCCGATGGCTTCGAAAGCGCTCACTATGGTCAGATCCTGACCATCGTAGTGGCCCGGTTTGATCGTGCCTCCGTAAACGAAGATTGAGGGAATATTCATCCGCGCAATCGCGATCATTGCTCCCGGCATATTCTTGTCACAGCCGCCTACGGCCAGCACGCCGTCAACGCTCTGGGCCTGGCATACCGTCTCGATCGAGTCGGCAATCACCTCGCGAGAAACAAGACTGTATTTCATGCCCTCGGTACCCATCGAGATACCATCGCTGACAGTGATCGTGCCAAAGACCTGCGGCATCGTGCCGGCATCGCGAAGCGAACTGACGGCGCGGGCGGTCAATTCATTTAGCCCCAGGTTGCAGGGGGTAATTGTGCTGTAACCATTCGCCACGCCAACGATTGGTTTTTCAAAGTCTCCATCACGGAAACCTACCGCTCGCAGCATTGCGCGATTGGGGCTACGCAGGGTTCCGGAGGTTATTAAACTGCTTCGGTGGTTGTCGCTCACTTTGGTCTTTCAAATCCTCTTTCCGACAGATATCTAACTATTGAACCCATTCGTACTGTCTCAATTTCGCTTCTCGGTGCAACGCAAGTTTTCAATTTAGGAGTAACAACTTATCAGATCCCTGAAACTATTCTTTAACTTTCCTGCCCAGTGCCGTAGCCCGTTGATAGGCGGCCCAAACTGCCTTTGACAAAACTGTTCGCAGGCCGCCCTTCTCCATCTGATAGATGGCCTCCGCCGATGTGCCGCCGGGCGAAGTAACCATGTTGCGCAACTCTGCCGGGTGCTTGCCCGATTCCCGCGCAAAGAGCACGCTACCCAGCATCGTTTGCAACACAAGTTCTTCAGCAACGTGCCGCGAAAACCCCATATGCACACCCGCATCGATCAGCGCCTCCATCACCAGAAACGTGTAGGTCGGTCCGGTCGCTGAAAGCGCCGTCGCCATATCAATCATCCGTTCTTCTTCGACGTGCATCTCGCGCCCGAGCGCGCCGAAAACCGCACGAATCTGCGCTTGCTGCGCTTCATTAACTTCAGGTGTTGCTATCCAAACCGTCATCCCTTCACCGATCTGCGCGGGAGTGTTAGGCATGGCCCGGACTATCGCTCCATGTTGCAGAGCATCAGCGATCGTTTGTACCCGCGCGCCCGCCACGATCGAAATGACCAACTGGTCCGGTTGGACCACCTCTCTCAGCTCTCCGAGTATGACACCCAGGCGTTGTGGCTTGACGGTCAGAATAACAATCGAAGAGGTTGCCTTTTTATCGTTTACCCTTGTTGCCGCGTCTGCCGCCTCCCGATTGTTCTCGAAGAGGCGAATACCATATTTCCCCAGGAGTTCTTCGCGCCGCTCTGCACGTGGATGACTTCCGACAACCTGCTCGGGCCGCACCAGATTCTTACTAAGCAGACCCGCGATCATAGCCTCGGCCATTACACCACAGCCGATGAATGACAACTTCGCTCCATTTAAGGCATCAGACGTTTCCATTTTCAAAGACCATCAGATCACCCTGCGATGCTTGAAAGTCCGCTCTCCGGCCTCATAGTTGGCGACCGTCTGACCATCGCCAATTAACTTGTACTTATAGGTAGTAAGCCCATCGAGACCCACTGGCCCACGCGCATGGAGTTTGCTCGTGCTAATCCCCAGCTCTGCGCCGAAGCCATAACGGAAGCCGTCGGCGAAGCGCGTTGAAGCGTTGTGGTAGACGCCCGCCGCATCAACTCGCTCCATAAAATACGACGCCGTATGGGCGTCCTCGGTAACAATGGCTTCCGTGTGACGGGAGCCGTAGCGGTTGATGTGCTTGATAGCTTCATCCGTATTGTCGACAATCTTGATTGAAACTATTAGATCGGAGTATTCGGTCCCCCAATCATCCTCGTTCGCCGGAACAACGCCCCATGCCTGGTCCAACTTCATGGTGCGCGGGCAACCACGCACCTGCACTCCCGCAGCCTGGAAACGCGAGATCATTTCCGGCAGAAACACGCCAGCTGCCTCTTCATGAACCAAAAGGGTTTCCATAGAATTGCACGCCGCGGGATTTTGCACCTTCGAGTCGAAAGCGATGTTATGTGCTTTTTGTAACTCAGCCATCTCATCGACGTAGACGTGGCAGATTCCCTCACCGTGACCAAGCACTGGAATACGGCTGTGCTCGGCGACATAGCGGACAAAATCGCGCGATCCCCGCGGAATGATCACGTCAATCTCACCCGCAAGTGAGAGCATCTCGTCGACGTCAGCGCGTGTGTATAGCAAGTTGATCGCGTCGGCCGGGATATCAAAGAAGTGTGTGAGCGCGTCGCTCCAAATCGAAATGAGCGCCTGATTGCTGTGCACAGCTTCCGCTCCACCTTTGAGAATTACGGCATTACCGGATTTCAGTGCAAGTGCGGCAATCTGGGGGACGATTTCGGGTCGGGCCTCAAACACGATACCAAGGACACCAATCGGGCACGACTCTTTATGCAGCGTCAATCCGTCATCCAGCTCGGTGACCGCAAGCTTGCGATTCAGCGGATCAGTCAGGGCCGCAACCTCCCGAACGCCAGCGGCCATTTGCGCGATCCCGCTCTCGCTTATTCGCAGGCGTTCAAACAGCGTCCGCGACATTCGTCCCGCCTCCAGGGCGCCGACAGCATCTTCGCAGTCGCGATGATTAGCGACGAGGATCTCCAACTTGCGCTGCTCAATCGCATAGGCAGCAGCCTTTAACGCAGCGTCGCGACGCTCGCCGGGAATTGTGGCCAACAGTCGCGCTGCCGCCTTCGCGCGTCGGGCCACCTCTGCGACATTTGACCGTGCAACTGCTTCAGCCGCGTGATTCATCTCTGCTCCGAAAGCACCAGGTTGTCACGTGTTACCAGGACCCGGCCGCGCTCGCCCATTTGGTGCGGGGAAGTTCCCTCACTCAATCGGGCCGCTTCTTCGCTGGCACAGTTAATGATCCCGCGCGCAAACTCACGTCCATCGCAATCCGCTATGCTCACCACATCCTGCGGCGCAAACTGTTGCTCGACGCGCATGACGCCGGAAGCCAGCAAGCTCGCTTTGCCTCCTATGATCGCGGCGCGCGCTCCCTCATTAACGATTACGCGGCCGCGCACGCTCGCGGCAAAGGTAATCCAACGACGTTTGCCTCCCATCCGCGACGTTGACATGAACGTGGTGCCGATTTGCTCACCTGCGAAAATGCGATCCAGGATCTCCGGCTTCGTCCCATTGGCAATGACACTGACCCCTCCTGCTTGCATTGCGATCTGGGCAGCTTCCAACTTCGTCAACATCCCGCCGCGCCCGCCAGTAGATGGTCCCTCGGCAATCGCTTTCAGTTCGTCCGTGATTTCCTCGATGAGCGGGATAGGCACTGCTTCATCGTCTTCCCCGTTGCTAATTTTTGCGATGGTGGTTGACAGCTCTGAGTCGTCCCGCAAAACAACAGTTTGCGTTACATTTCCGGCCTTCGGCTTACGCAAGAGCAGCCCATCCACATCGGTCAACAGGACAAGCGCGTCTGCTTCCAACTTACTCATTACCAGTGCGGCAAGGCGATCATTGTCGCCAAAGATGCGCTCATGACCGGAGACCACCGAACTCTGTTCGTATTCGAGTTCAGCTGTCGAAACCGTATCGTTCTCATTGATGATGGGCAACACTCCGAGTTTGAGAAGCTTCTCCATCGTGCGGTGCAGGTTGGTGTAACGCCTGAAGTCTGTGAAGTCGTCTTCAATTAACAACACTTGCGCGATCTTCACGTCACGCGCACGAAACAACTGTTCGTAGGCGTGCATCAACAGGCTCTGGCCAACCGCTGCGCAAGCCTGTCGCACCACGACATCCTTTAGCCTGGACTGGTGCAGGTCCAACCGCCCGGCGCCTAATCCAACCGCCCCCGAAGAGACCAGCACAACCTGACGACCGGCGTTTTTCAACGCGGCGATTGAGCGCACCAGCGGCTCAATACGCTCGATGCAAACTTTGCCGTCGGCGCCTGTTACCACACTCGTGCCGAGTTTGATAACTACGCGCTGGCCTGCCCGCAAACGTCTCTGCCTTTCGATCTCTAAATCCTGTTTCGTCATGTTTCATCAGCAAGCGTTTCAACATATAAGCCGCTGATAAACGCAGATGCCCATCAGCGGCTAAGGATCTTCGGAACGCTCAGTCAGGAAGGCGGGCTTGCCCCGCTCCTCAGAAAATCCCAAGTGATCTCTTGCGCGAATAGGCGGGGGCAAGCCGCCCTTCCCAACCCAGAGACTACTCACTAGCCTGCTTATCTCCACTATCCTCGTTAACTTCCAGTATGCGGTTCCTAAGATACCGCCTGCAGTAACTGATCGCTAACGTCCTCAGTTTTGGAATCAATGAGATGAAGCCAACCTTTGTATCGTTGGTCACTCCCCGAAGTGGCTGCAAAAAATGTGCGCTGAATGTCTTCCGTCACTAATCCGGGTGTGCTTTTGCCGATCACAGTTCCGTCGACTTCACGAATTGGCGTCACTTCCGCCGCTGTCCCGGTAAAAAACGCCTCGTCCGCGGAAAGCAGGTCCTCCAGCTCAAGCGCCTTGACCTCCACGCTGTAACCGAGATCACTTGCTATTCTCAGAACAGCCTCGCGCGTGATACCGAGCAGGATTGAGTGGCGCTCGTCATTAGTTAGCAACTGCCCATCGCGCACGATGAAGAGGTTTTCACCGGAGCCCTCAGCCAGGTGCCCCTCCGCGTCGAGAAGCAACGCTTCTGCGTAGCCACGGCTAACCGCGTCACGCACCGCCAGCATTGAGTTCAGATACTGACCACATGCCTTTGCTGTTGTCGGCATCATCCGCGACTGAAATTTTCGCCACGGTGAAACAGTTACGCGCACGCCCTGCTTCAATCCTTCCGCGCCAAGGTAAGGCGCCCACGGCCACGCAAGAATGACAACCTCGACCGGATTATCGCCGGGATGCACACCAAGGCTGCCGCTTCCCAGGTAACAGATGGGACGAACGTAGCAACTGCGGAAATTGTTTAGCCGAACGATCTCGCTAACGCCCCTGGCAAGTTCTTCACGGCTGTAAGGGATGGTTATCCCGTAGATCTCAGCGGACGCGTAGAGCCGGTCAAGATGAGCGTCAAGTCGAAAGACCGCAGGGCCGTCGGTTGTCTCATAGCAGCGCATACCTTCAAACACACCACTGCCGTAATGCAGTGCGTGCGCCGACACGTGCGTGGTGGCATTCCGCCACGGAATCACATGGCCATCCATCCAGACCCACTTAGACTCGTCAAAGGTCATGCCATCACCTCCTAAACTTCCCAACTCGCTGAAGCGCTCTTGTCAGAACCAACTCTTGTCAGAATCAGGACAAGAACAACTGTGTGATACTTGAAACTTGAGTGCTAATAAAACTCGAGCGGGGCAAGCCACCCTTTTCCAACCTGAGAGACTTCAAACTAGTATCACACGGACGCTCATGCTTCCGCTTCTAACAAAGCTTACTGTCACCAACCGAACCTTGATCCTCACACAGCCCAGAGCGACTGGTCCGGATCGTAGTGAAGAGGGTGATCCGCACCGTTAAGCCAATCGGTTCGTGCAGGCGCGCAAATGTCGAGTGCTACCGTGTCCTCGAGCGCTTCGGATGAGTGCTCAATCCCGGGCGCAATGCGTAGCAACTGGTTCGGCACCAGCGTCACATCGCCGCTCGGTAGATGGAACCGCCAACTCCCTTTCAGTACCAGGATCATCTCCTCATTTTCGTGACTGTGAGAGAGTGTGACAGCGCCTTCCTTCACCTCGACGCGGGCCAGGGTGATGCTTTCACCCATAGCCACCTTTCTTTGATAAAGCTCCGTGATCTCTTCTGCTTTCATTCGATCCCAATCGTATAAACCCATCTTTCACCGTCCTTAAATCTGGTTTTAGCGCCGGCCTCCTATTGGGCAGCCCGGCGGAGGTGCTTACTTCCTGGTTCTAGTTTCTGGCCTTATCAACGAGCCGTCCCGCTGCCAGCCAGGGCATCATTCCGCGCAGTTCGGCGCCGACGCGCTCAATTTGGTGCGCCTTTGTTTTAGCTGCGAGTTCCTCAAAGCGCTTGCGTCCATTGCGGCTCTCTTTCATCCACTCATGCGCGAACGCGCCGGATTGAATCTCCGCCAGCAAGCCTTTCATGCGTCGCTTTGTCTCGTCGTTAATGACGGAAGGGCCACGCGTCATATCGCCATACTGCGCAGTGTTGGAAATCGAATAGCGCATCTCGGATATGCCGCCTTCGTAAATCAGATCGACAATCAACTTCATTTCGTGCAGGCATTCGAAGTAAGCCATCTCCGGCGCATAGCCTGCTTCCACAAGCGTTTCGAAACCTGCTTTGATGAGCGACGTGAGTCCGCCGCAAAGCACGGCCTGTTCGCCAAACAGATCTGTTTCCGTCTCTTCGCGGAAACTGGTTTCGATAACGCCGGCACGACCTCCGCCGATGGCAGATGCATAAGCCAGCCCGACTTGTTTGGTTTCGCCGGTTGGATCCTGGTGAACCGCAAGTAGACAAGGCACACCGGCGCCTTTCTCGTATTCACGTCGCACTAGATGGCCCGGCCCTTTCGGCGCAACCATAAATACGCTAACGTCCTCAGGTGGTTTGATAAATCCGTAATGAACTGAGAAGCCGTGCGAGAAAGCCAAATACTTTCCCGGCGTCATTGATTCTGCAATATCGCGCGCATACACGTCGGCTGCCAGTTCATCCGGCACCAGCATCATGACAATGTCGGCCTCGGCAGCAGCCTCCGCCACCGGGCGCACGCGCAGGCCAGACTGTTCAGCCTTTGCACGTGAGGGACTGTCTGCACGCAGTCCGACGGTGACATTGCAACCCGACTCATTCAGATTGTTGGACTGGGCAAAGCCCTGGCTGCCGTAACCGATCACAGCGATCTGCTTGTCGCGCAAGCGGCTGGCATCAGCGTCTCTATCGTAAAAAACTTTCATATTGGTTCCTCTCTTAACAGTACTGGGTACTGAGTACTGAGTCCTGAGTCCTGAGTTGGCATTCCTGGTGTGATATTCGACAACCGCCCAATCGCAATGCAGCCTGTGCGCGTCACGTCACGCACTCCGATCGGGCGCAGCAGCTCAATAAACGCCTCGACCTTCTCCTTGTTTCCCGAAGCTTCTATGATCATTCCGGTCTGCGAAATGTCGACCACTTTCGCGCGAAAGACCGCGACCAGACTCAACACCTCCTGCCGCGTCGTACCCGGCGTCGCTTCCACATCGATGAGCGCCATCTCGCGCTCGATGTGGGGTTGCATGGTGACGTCCAACACCTCACGCACGCGCGCCAGCCGTGAACACTGTTTGCCGATCTGCTCGATGGTCCGATCATCGCCACGAGTGACCACGGTCACGCGCGACCATTGCGGGTCGGTTGTCTGTCCGACCGATAGCGTTTCAATATTGAACCCGCGGGCACTGAACAAGCCGACAATGCGCGAAAGCTCGCCCGGCTGGTCGGCAACAACAATTGAAAGTGTGTGACGCATGGTTAAAATTTCGGATTGCGGATTTCGGATTGCGGATTTGAAAACGACAGCAGCCGCAGATGAACGCGAATACCGCGAATCTGAAAAAGCCTTCTTACTGATTTCTTCCTTTCGTCTTTTCTCAGCATGCCTTCCCTTTTTCTTTCTCTAATCTTCTTTTCCCCTTTTCAGATCCACGCTTCATCCGCGTAAATCCGCGGCCAAAACTCCTTCTTTTCAAATCCGAAATCCGCAATCCGAATTCCGAAATTCCTCAGACTCCTTCGCTGTGAACTATCATGTCACGCGAGTTTCCTCCCGCAGGCACGATTGGAAAGACGTTCTCTTCCTTGGAAACCACGATATCCATCACGGCTACTCCCTTGTGTGACAGACCGGCCGAAAGCACATCCGATAATTCGTCCGGCCTGGTCGCTCGCACGCCAAACGCTCCGTAAGCCTCTGCCAGTTTGACAAAATCTGGCGACACGGACAGGTCAACCTCCGAGTAGGCGCGCTCGTAGAACATCTCCTGCCATTGGCGCACCATACCGAGGTAGCCGTTGTTCATAATCACGACTTTGATGGGCAGATCATATTGCACCGCCATCGCCAATTCCTGATTGGTCATCTGGAAACCGCCATCTCCGACCACTGCGACTACCATCTGCTCGCCGAGCACTAACTGAGCGCCGATGGCCGCGGGAACGCCGTAACCCATCGCGCCAAGGCCGCCGCTGGTGATCCACTGTCGCGACCGTTTGAACGGATAAAACTGCGCGGCCCACATCTGGTGTTGCCCGACGTCAGTGGTGATGAGCGCATCTCCGTTTGTCAATCGATGCAACTCGCGAATCACCGTCTGCGGCTTGATATGATCACCCGAGCCTGTGAAACGTAGCGGCTGCTCGAGTTGCCATTGCCTTATTCGTTCCCACCAAACGGCGCGACGCTTAACGCTCCTCTCAATTTGGAGCTGGCCCTGATTTTTGATTTCTGTTCGCAACGCGCAAAGCGCTTCGCGCGCATCGGCGACCAGCGAGATTTCCGGCGCCCGATTCTTGCCCACGTTTGCCGGATCGATATCGATGTGAATAACCCGCGCTTGCGGTGCGAAGGTGGCGAGTTTTCCCGTGACGCGGTCGTCGAAGCGCACGCCGACTGCGATCAGAAGATCGCTCTCAGCGACGGCCATGTTCGCAGCATAGGTCCCGTGCATGCCCAGCATGTTCAGGCAAAGTGGATGCACTGAAGGAAAACCGCCCAGCCCCATCAGCGTTGGCGTAACCGGCAACTGCGACTCTTCGGCTAAAGCGAGGAGCGCTTCGGCGGCGCCCGAGTTAACGATGCCACCGCCGACGTACATCACGGGGCGCTCCGCCTTCATGATCGCCGCAGCGGCTTCAGCGACGGCCCGAGAGTCTGGCGGCCATTTACGCTCCACCAGGGGAAAGCTGATGTTCTTCAGGCTTGAATACGAAGTTCGCGCGGCCGACACGTCCTTTGGAATGTCGATCACGATCGGGCCGGGCCGGCCTGTTCGCGCCAGGTGAAAAGCTTCGTGGACTATCGCCGCCAGATCGCTGACGTGGCGCACCAGGTAGTTGTGCTTAACGCATGATCGTGTGATTCCTACCGTGTCAACCTCCTGAAAAGCGTCCGTGCCGATAAGCGGCGTCGGTACCTGGCCGGTGATGACCACTATCGGCGTCGAATCCATGTAGGCATTGGCAATACCGGTCATGGCATTGGTTGCACCGGGTCCTGAGGTAACGAGCGCAACCCCGACACGGCCTGAGGCCCGCGCATAACCTTCGGCCATGTGCACTGCGCCTTGTTCGTGGCGCACCAGGTAATGCGTAATGCGATTGCGCGCCCGCCAGAGCTCGTCGTAGATGTGCAGTACAGCTCCCCCGGGATAACCGAAAATCGCGTCCACGCCTTCATGCAGGAGTGCTTCGATTAGAACCTCGGCCCCGCGTGGCTCTGAAACTTCGTCGGCCAGGGGGGGCTGGACTGCAGGTGTAGTTTGTGGCTGTGCGCTCATGTAGTTCCTTTTCGAATTTTGAGTTTCGAGTTTCGAGTTCAGAGTTTGTGTCCCATGATCTTCAGGATTGGAGTTCTGAGAGTATCCTTGGTTCTCCAATTCGAAACTCGAAACCCGAAACTGCCGAAGCCTCGCTACGGTAGTGTTGTTTCTCCCATCAAGTACTTATCGACGCCTTTCGCGGCTCGGCGTCCGTCTGCAATCGCCCAAACTACCAGCGACTGGCCACGCGCCATGTCACCGGCCGCAAAAACTCCCGGCACGTTCGTCATCTTGTCTTCGTTAATGCTGACATTGCCTCGCTCATTAATCACTACACCGAGCTGAGACAGCAGTCCGTCAGTCTCTGGTCCCAGGAAACCCATGGCCAGCAGAACCATTTGCGTGGGCCACTCTCGTTCCGTACCAGAAATCTCTCGCGGCACAGAGCTTCCGTTGTTGCCGGCCCACTCAACCTGCATCGTCTGCACCCCCCGCACGTGGCCAGCGGCGTCGCCAACAAAGCGCTTGCTCATGACGCAGTAGGTTCGCGGGTCCTGCCCGAAGACCGCCGCCACTTCTTCCTGACCGTAGTCAAGTCGATAAACTCTGGGCCACTGCGGCCATGGGTTTTCAGGCGCGCGTTCGTCAGGCGGTTTCGACAGAATTTCAAATTGCACCAGACTCTTACAACCCTGTCTTAAAGCAGTGCCCACACAGTCCGTGCCGGTGTCGCCGCCGCCGATCACGATGACGTCCTTGTCCTTCGCCGAAAGATAGCGTCCATCTTCGTGGTTGCTGTCGAGCAAACTCCTGGTGTTGCCCTGAAGAAACTCCATTGCAAAATGGATCCCGCCCAGGTCTCTGCCCTCGATGGGGAGATCCCTTGGCCGAGTCGCGCCACCGCAGAGCACCACCGCGTCAAACTCCTGCATTAGTCTGCTGGCCGGATAGTCGTGCCCGACGTGCGTTCCCGTAACGAACTGAATGCCCTCGGCTGCCATCAGGTCGGTGCGGCGCTCGACTAATGTTTTATCAAGCTTCATGTTGGGAATGCCGTACATCAACAACCCACCAACCCGATCGGCTCTTTCGAAGACGGTTACCCAATGACCCGCGCGATTAAGTTGTGCGGCGCAAGCGAGACCGGATGGGCCGGAACCGATCACCGCGATCTCTTTGCCGGTACGCACAGCGGGAGGTTCGGGAACAACCCAGCCCGCCGCAAAACCTTTATCAATGATCGCTTGCTCAATCGTCTTGATTGTTACCGGGTTATCGCTGATACCAAGCACGCAAGAACCTTCGCATGGCGCGGGGCAAACTCGGCCGGTAAATTCCGGAAAGTTATTGGTGTAATGAAGGCGACTCAGCGCTTCGCGCCAGTGGCCTCGGTACACGAGATCGTTCCACTCAGGAATCAGATTGTTTATGGGGCACCCGGAAGCCGCACCGTTTAGGATTCGCCCGGTATGACAGAATGGCACGCCACAATCCATGCAACGAGCACTCTGTTCGCGAAGTCCTTCTTCAGGAGAGTGCAGATGGAATTCCAGCCAATCGGAGATTCGCTCCGCTGCTGGACGGACGACGGGAAGCGTCCGCGTGTATTCCATGAATCCTGTAGGTTTACCCATGATTAGACTATGAATGAAGAGTCAGACGAAAACCATTTTCCATTTCTCATTTCAAATTTCTCATTTGTCATTGGTCCAAGAGTTCTCCCGCGCCGTTTAGTAGGGCACTCGTGCCCCCCCGCAGCCCGAGGCGGACAGGTCCGCTTTCAAAACGTTCCGTGGCTATGACGACCATTTGTCGTTGCTCCAAGTGATGAGGTCCGGCGATGACAAATGAAAAATGTCAAATGACAAATGGAAAATCGAGGCTTCATTCTTCATCCTTCCGCCTTCATCCTTTCCTTCACTGCCCTGCTGCCCGCGCGAGGGCGCGAGAGTTCAATTCAAAAGCAGCCATCTCCGCACCCTCGTGTGTCATGCCGCTTTCCATCATTTGCTTCTGCGCCTCGAGCACACGCTTGTAATCGTGCGGAATGACGCGCACAAACTTCGGTAGCCACTCATCCCATTGCAGCAGCACCTCAGCGGCGCGACTGCTGCCCGTGTACTCGGCGTGGCGGAAGACCATGTTCTTGATCGACTCTATCTCTTCCACGTCTTCCAGGCTCGAAAGTTGGACCATCGCCTGGTTACAGCGCCGCCCAAAATCGCCTTTTTCATCGACCACGTAAGCGATACCGCCAGACATACCTGCCGCGAAGTTACGGCCGGTTTGCCCCAGCACTACCACCCGACCGCCGGTCATGTATTCACAACCGTGATCGCCCAGGCCTTCAACTACGGCGCAGGCTCCGCTGTTACGCACACAGAATCTCTCGCCCGCTATGCCACCAATGTAGGCTTCGCCGCTGGTCGCACCGTAGAACGCTACGTTGCCTATGATGACGTTTTCCTGAGGACTGAAGGTGGCTTCTCGTGGTGGGTAGACAATGATCTTCCCACCCGACAGTCCTTTGCCAACATAGTCGTTTGCGTCGCCTTCGAGTTCGAGGGTCAGTCCCCGCGGCACAAAAGCCCCGAAACTCTGCCCGGCTGAGCCATTGAAAGAAATTTGGATGGTGTCAGCGGGTAGACCTTCCGCACCATAGCGGCGCGTCACCGAACTACCAAGCATTGTGCCGACAGCACGATTGACGTTACGGATAGGCAGTCTCGCCGAGACAGGGGTACGGTCCTCGAGTGCCGGCCTGCAGAGTTCCAGCAGGGTCGTGCTGTCCAAGGACTTTTCCAATTCGTGGTCTTGCGGAATCTGACAATAACGGCCCACCGTCTCATGCACATTCGGCTGATGGAGAATGTTTGAGAAGTCGAGGCCGCGCGTCTTCCATTGCTCAATAGCCGTCCGCATCTCGATGCATTCCGTCCGGCCGATCATTTCATTGATGGTGCGATAGCCGAGTTGGGCCATTAATTCCCGCACCTCCTCAGCGATGAAGTGCATGAAATTGACGACGTGTTCAGGGTCGCCAGTGAATCTGGCTCGAAGTTTGGGATCCTGAGTCGCAACGCCAACAGGACACGTGTTCAAGTGGCAGACGCGCATCATGATGCAACCCAACCCCACCAGCGGCGCGGTTGCAAAACCAAACTCTTCCGCTCCCAACAAGGCAGCCACAACCACGTCGCGGCCGGTCTTGAGTTGTCCGTCTGTCTCGATTGCGATGCGGCTGCGCAGGTTGTTGAGCAGTAGTGTCTGATGGGTTTCAGCGAGACCGAGCTCCCACGGCACACCCGCGTGCTTGATGCTGGAAAGCGGTGAGGCGCCGGTGCCGCCATCGTAACCGCTAATCAGCACAACATCGGCGTGTGCTTTCGCCACGCCCGCTGCTACCGTGCCGACTCCGACCTCAGCAACAAGCTTGACACTGATTCGGGCTGTCTGGTTGGCGCTCTTGAGGTCGTAGATCAGCTCGGCCAGATCTTCGATGGAATAGATGTCGTGATGCGGCGGCGGTGAGATGAGACCGACGCCCGGCGTCGAGTGTCTCACTCTGGCAATTTCGGGATAGACCTTGTGACCCGGAAGCTGTCCGCCTTCGCCGGGCTTGGCGCCCTGCGCGACCTTGATCTGCAATTCTTCAGCATTGACCAGGTAGTTGCTGGTTACACCGAACCGTCCCGACGCTACCTGCTTAATCGCACTGTTGCGCGAGTCGCCGTTTTCCTCCGCGAAGTAACGCTCCGGATCCTCGCCTCCCTCACCGGTGTTGCTTTTACCCCCGATGCGGTTCATGGCTACGGCCAGAGTTTCATGCGCTTCTTTGCTGATCGAACCGTAAGACATCGCGCCCGTCTTGAAGCGTTTGACGATATCCGCTACGGGCTCTACCTCTTCGATTGGGATGGGAGCACGCACCGGCTTGAACCACATCAATCCACGCAACGTGCACAAGTGGTTCGCCTGATTGTTTACCAACTCGCTGTATTCTTTGAACGCCTTGTAGCTGTTCGAGCGGCAGGCATACTGGAGTTTGTGAATGGTCTCCGGGCTGAAGAGGTGAACCTCGCCTTCCTTTCTCCACTGGTATTCCCCGCCTTCGCCGAGCGTTTGCTGGTGCGCCTGGCGGTTGGGAAAACCCTGCTTGTGACGTAGCTTCACTTCCTCTGCAATTACGTCGAGGCCAATGCCGCCGATGCGCGAAGGAGTCCAGGTAAAGTAACGATCGACGAAATCTTCGCTAAGCCCGACTGCCTCAAAAACTTGCGCGCCACAATAGCTTTGTATCGTCGAGATACCCATCTTCGAGATGACCTTAACGACGCCCTTGTTAATCGCCTTGATGTAGTTGGCAATCGCCTTTTCAAAGTCGACGCCGGTCAACAGTCCACGCGTAATCATGTCTCGCAATGTCTCGAAGGCCAGATACGGATTGATCGCCGCCGCACCGTAGCCCAGCAACAAAGCAAAGTGATGAACCTCGCGAGGCTCGCCGCTTTCGATCACAAAACCAACCTGAGTGCGCGTGCCCTGGCGAATCAGGTGGTGGTGAACGCCGGCCACTGCGAGCAATGCTGGAATCGGAGCCTGCTTACTTGTCGCGTCGCGGTCGGAAAGGATAATGATGCCGAAGCCCCGTGCAATCGCAGCACTCGACATCCGGCAGAGCTCATCAAGGGCACTTTCCAAGCCGCGGCTGCCGGCATCCACTTCAAACAGCATCGGTAGGGTTATAGACTTGAACCGCGAATCGCCCACGTGGTTGTCCGGATCGGCGAGATGTCGCAGCTTTTCCAGTTCCTCGTTGGTAAGAATCGGGGACGGTAACTTAATTTGGCGTGCACACTCCGGCGTGGGCTCCAACATATTCGCTTCGGGTCCGATGCTCGTGTCGGTTGACATAATCAGCTCTTCACGAATTGCGTCGACCGGCGGATTAGTTACCTGCGCGAACAGCTGCTTGAAATAGTTGTAGAGCAACTGGGGCCGCTCGGAGAGCACGGCGATCGGCGTGTCAGAACCCATCGAGCCGATTGCTTCATTTCCATCCGTGGCCATCGGCGCGATGAGAAGTTTGAGTTCTTCATTCGTGTAACCGAACGCCTGCTGGCGTTGCAACACGGTCAAGTGATCCGGTTCAGGTGGCAAAGGTGGACTCGGAAGTTCATCCAATTTGACGACGTTGTCCCTGAGCCATTCGTTGTAGGGATGTTCCGTCGCGATCTGCTGCTTCAATTCCTCGTCTTCCACGATCCGGCCCGCTTCGGTATCAACCAGGAACATACGGCCTGGTTGTAGCCGGCCCTTTGACAGGACATTGTCAGGAGGAATATCCAGCACGCCCACTTCGGACGCCATCACCACCAGGCCATCTTTCGTTACATAGTAACGAGATGGCCGTAAGCCATTGCGATCCAGCACAGCGCCGATGCGGATTCCATCAGTAAATGCGATTGACGCGGGTCCATCCCACGGCTCCATAAGGAAAGAGTGATACTCGTAAAACGCTCGCTTCTCGGCGCTCATCGACCCGCTTAGTGACTCATGATCGCCCCATGGTTCGGGAATCATCATCATGATTGCATGTGGCAAAGAGCGGCCCGTGAGCGTCAACATCTCGAGCGCGTTATCAAACATGGCTGAGTCGCTGCCGTCGCTGTCGATTACTGGAAGAATCTTGTGGATCTCAGCGCCGAAAAACCTCGATTCGAATTTGCTTTCGCGAGCGCGCATCCAGTTGATGTTGCCGCGCAAGGTATTAATTTCACCGTTGTGAGCGATATAACGATAGGGATGGGCCCGCGCCCAACTGGGAAATGTATTAGTGCTGAAACGCGAGTGGACCAGAGCCAACGCAGACTCGACGAAAGGCTCCCGCAAGTCGGGATAAAAGTGCGGTAGCTGATTGGCCGTCAGCATTCCTTTGTAGACAATTGTCCGGCAGGAGAGACTGGGAACGTAGAACATGCCGCGCTCGTGAATGCCGCGCTTTGCGGCTTTGCTGATTCGCTTGCGAATCACGCAGAGTTTTCGCTCGAAGGCGAGATCGTCGGAAAGTGCCTGGCCACGGCCAATAAAGAGCTGCCGAATGACCGGTTCCGAGGCCTTCGCGGTAAAACCAAGGGCGGAGTTATCTGTCGGTACCGTCCGCCAACCCAGCGCAGTCTGGCCTTCTTCCTCGACGATCTCTTCAAATAACCTTTCGCATTCTCCGCGGCTTTCTTCTTCTATTGGCAGGAACACCATGCCGACCGCGTATTGACCAGGTTGTGGCAGTGCGATCGTCAGCTTCGCGCACTCGGCGGCAAGAAACACGTGCGGTATCTGCAAGAGAATGCCGGCTCCATCGCCGGTATTCTTCTCACTCCCACACGCGCCGCGATGCTCCAGGTTGAGCAGCACCTGAATAGCCTTTTGGACAATGTCATGTGACTTGCGTCCCTTGATATCGACGACGAAGCCCGTACCACACGCGTCGTGCTCGTAGCGCGGATCGTATAGCCCCTGCTTCTCTGGCAAGCCGAACTGGGTCATTTCAGGTCCCCATGTAACGCAAACTGTTAGTTTGCGACTGACGTTGAATGCCTCGGTGTCGACCGCAAAGACTAACAGTTTGCGTTACATCCAACGCCCTGAATGCAAGAAAGCCATCAACCTGTTCGTTGATGGCTTGTGCAAGAGTTCCAAGAGTCAGCAACAAGCCACTACGAGCTGTCCTTTGTTACGACTAGTGAAATGGAAATAAGTACGGTAACGGTCGCAAGGTCTCGCCCCGCGCGCAATGACTTTAGTAGTGCGCTAGCTGACGACACTGCCGGCGACATAGTTTGTTTCGCTGAATTCGTCATACAAGTGTACCCCGCACAGACACCCCCACTGGCCCCATGCATTTCAATCCTTAACACGCCGGCGACAGTGGCGAACTACGGGCATGAGCAATTTACCCGTTTCGCAACTGTTTGCATAATTGATAATTTTTAGCTACTCATAAATTTCGCGCTGTCAGGCCTGCGAACTACACGCCAGGTTGTCTTCCACCACACCCCAGAAACTGCGCGACTCGGTCTTAGATATCGTAGTACATACTAAACTCAAGCGGATGTGGCCGCATTCTCAAGGGCTGAATCTCCTTTTCCCGTTTGTAACCGATCCAGCGGTCAATCAATCCCGGCGTGAAGACATCGCCCTTGAGCAGAAATTCGTGGTCCGCCTCGAGAGCATCAAGGGCCTCATCGAGCGAACCCGGTAAGCTGGGGACGTTTTTCAACTGTTCCGGCGAGAGATCGTAGATGTCCTTATCCAACGGTTCTCCCGGATCGATGCGGTTTTGAATCCCGTCGAGACCAGCTAGCAACATTGCTGAGAACGAGAGATAAGCGTTGCATGACGGGTCAGGCGGTCGAAATTCCAATCGCTTTAGTTTTGGACTCGTCGAGAACATGGGAATCCGTATGGCCGCCGACCGATTTCGCGCCGAGTACCCCAGATTGACCGGAGCTTCAAAGCCGGGCACGAGCCGCTTGTAACTGTTGGTAGTCGGGGCGGCAAAGGCAATGATGGCAGCAGCGTGTTTGAGCAGCCCGCCGATGCAGAAGAGCGCCATCTCTGATAGTCCTGCGTAACCGTCGCCGGCAAAGAGCGGCTTGTCGCCTTTCCAAAGCGATTGATGGCAGTGCATCCCGCTGCCGTTGTCGCCGAAAAGTGGTTTGGGCATGATTCGAATGAATAACACCTAACTCCTTGCTCTACCGTTCCACCTCGATTTGCGTCGGCGCCAACGCAGCATGGCGGATACGGCCCGCGAAAGGGCTTGCGTCCAGCGCCAAAGGCGCGAAATGCGAAAGCCTGGGCCATCGGCCCAGGGTGCGGGAAAATTAGTATTGAAGCGCTGAAGGCGCGAAATAACGACGCGTTGCCGGAAAACGGGCGCAGTACCCCGCCCCACCCTGATTGCGCGCCTTCAGCGCTCGGGAGTGGTGTTGGCTCCCATCTGGGCCGACGGCCCAGGCTCTTACATTTCGCGCCTTTGGCGCTGCAATGCCGAGTCACTGTCTCAGCTAGCCTCTAAAAAGTGATTCCGTAGTAAACGAAGAGTGCGTTTGTTTCCACGTCCATGGTTGCCAATGCTGTAACCAACATTGAGCAGACTGCTTGTCAGCAAGGTAATGAAAACCCGGGCGTTACGTAGCCGAAAGCATTCTTGCCACTAAACCAGGCGGCGGCGAAAGTAACTTTCTTCGCACTCTACTTTCTTCGTCAAGATTGAACTCACATTCTGGGCTGTGAGCGATCACTGTTCGCGCGTTGTAAAAGTCCAGATTAGACCTGCCAACACAGTCGACTGGCTTTTGGCAAGAATCGATGGGTCGCTCTTCGGGAAGAAGGGCTGATCGGACCAGTCGCGCC
>DASWDX010000250.1:0-7240 GCA_036395055.1 Pyrinomonadaceae bacterium
CGTCGTGTAATGGCGATGCCATCTGCATCGCCGGCGCGCGTGACAATACCTCGGGTGCCTTCTTCCTTTCCATCGAATTCCAGGAGACCGGGTATCTTGTCGAACGCATGTATAAAGTGGCTTATGGCGATAACCTCAATGCCTCATCCACCTTTGGCGGCAATCATACACTCCCGGTGCCAATCGTTCGGCGTAGCGAATTTCTGCCGGACACGTTGCAGCTGTCAAACGGAGTAATAATCGGAGAACCTGGCGACCAGCAAAAACTGGAGGGCAATAAGGTGGCCTACGCCGCGGACTTTGTTTCCCGCGAGCGTTTCACATCGGCCTTTCCTTCCTCCATGCTCGCGGGGCAGTTTGTCGATACTTTGAACAGCAACTCCGGCAATCCTTTGTCGCCCCCACAGCGTGATCAGTTGGTTGCGGATCTGACGTCAGGTGCTAAGACGCGGGCGCAAGTGGTTAGGGCGGTCGCGGAAGATTCGGACTTGGTCAGCGCCGAGAAAAACAAAGCGTTCGTGCTCATGCAATACCTAGGTTACTTGCGGCGTGACCCGAACACAGGTCCGGACACAGACTATACCGGTTATGATTTCTGGTTGCAGAAACTGAATAACCACGGCGGCGACTTTCACGCTGCACAGATGGTTAGATCCTTCATCGTCTCGGGTGAGTACCTCGGCCGTTTCTAAGTAGGTATAGGTTTTCTGCAGAAAGGCTGGATTCAGTGTTGAGTCCAGCCTTTTGTTTTTTCTGGGCTCATCTCCGGTTCTCGGAGGCTGAGTTCTCCTCCATGATTCTGACTTCCTTGCCCCGATGAGGTAACCCGGTTGCTCTCGTTTCTGATTTAACTACTCTGCGCCAGCATTCACGGCCCGAATCTCTGTCCATACTCACCCGAGACAATGAACGCCTTGACCATCTCAGCATTAACAAAGTTGCCGTTGAACTGATTCAACTTGCCCAGCCAGAAATTGTAGCCGGAGAAATCGCGCATCGCTTCTGGCGGCGTTTGTGAAAACAATGTTTCCTGCCTCGGCTGAATAAAGCGAACTTGGGCAAAACTTGCGATCGTCTCCAGTTGTTCAAGCGAAGCGATGGCGCGCAGATTGTTGGACTGCGAATAGACACTCAAAACCTCAACACTCATTCCGTGGAGACTCTCCAACAATGGGTCGTAGCGGACGAATGATAGAGATGCACGTCTGGTCGGTACCGCACTCATTGATTTGGTTCGTCCAGAAACCCAGTCCTGAAACGTCGGGTATGCGGTTAAGAAAGTCGCTGTAGTGTTGGTCCACGTAGAAGTCTGAATTTCCGAGCGGATTCACCACGCCGCGAGGTAGGTAACTTACACTTAGAGCGTTCGTAAGACTGGTCGAATTCTGCTCTGAAGTGTGTGTGTCGATCACATATGCGTCAGGCTCACCGCCCGAAATGCCTACCACGGGAAAAATATTTGTATTTGTAGGCGCACTCTGCCCGGTTCCATAGCGAGTTTTGATCGTGCCATCGTTTCGCAATTCGATCTCAAAATTAACGGGAGGCTGGTTAGCGGGGTTACTGCCATCTCCGAAAATGACGGCTTGCCAGCGAAAGATAATCCGGCTCGAATCCGGGATCACGACATAAACATCATCGCCAGCGTGCCCGTCGGTCCTCAGATCATCCCATAGACCGGAAATCATTTTGAACTTTGTAAGCTCAACCGATGAACTCGGCACGTCGTCGGCGTCGCCATTGCTGCGCGTCGGTGGAGGCGAAAAGAAAAGATTGCCGTTAGTTGAGACATTGACGGTCGAGAAGTTTTGCCCAAAGAAAGGAAACGCAAACGGCAACGCGAAATTCAGTTTGAGTTTATCGTCACCAATAAGCGCGAGCGGCATTCCGCCAGTGGATAAGGCTGCGCTATTACCAAGAGATGTTACATAAGGATCACCTTCAATCAAACTAACAGCGACACTAGTGGTCGCCGGCGCACCTTCATTTCCGGAATTATCAAACTCTCGAAGCGTCAGTGTCCCACTCGTGTGACGGTAGGGAAGCGTCACGTCGATAGACTGCGTAACGCCTGTAGCGCTGGGAAGCACGCTCTTCAAAAAAATCACCGTGCCGCTAATCGCATCGGTGAAGGTAAGTTTGTAGAGCGAGGCCTGGCCCGACGCTCCATCGTCGCCCGAGGCCGTCCAGCCGACATTGAGTGCGCGGCCATTCTGAGAGTTGATATGGAAGTTGGTAACTGTGCCCGGCGGTGTGTTGTCGTTCTCGGCAAGCGCCTGGAAGCTGTTGGCTACATTCAGGCGACGCCCGGTCAGCGTCTTGCCAGCCAGGGACGACACCGAGTCGCCGTTGAAGATCAGAAGGCTCTTCAACTGCTGCACCGTCAGATTTGGATTTTGAGCGAGCAACAAAGCCGCGGCTCCGGCCACGTGTGGGTGGCCATCGAGGTGCCGTTGAAAAATGAATAGGTATTATTCGCCGTCGTGCTGAGAATACTCACTCCGGGCGCGCCAAGATGCACACTCATCGCCCCAAAATGGGAGAAAGAAGCAAGCGCGTCATTGGAATCGGTGGCTGCCACGCCGATAACGTTGGGAGCATCGTAACTGCTCGGATAGTGCTGGACGGTATCGTTATTGGGTTCAGGAGAATCAGGAGCGTTACCCGCAGCTGGAGCTTGTCGATTCCTTCATCAATCACGGCGACTAACCAGCCATAAAGCGTATACAAACTTAAGCCGAGAAGGACGAGTCCTGTTAACCGAACTAACCGAAAAGCGAAGGGGCTTGGCCTCGCTTTGAGCCCGGTATTAGGTTTGTACCATTGCATGGGAGCGTTCACTCAATCCGGTAGGTGTTCAATTACCTAAAGCGTTGCCCGATCTGCTCGGTGCCGAAGGTGCCGATGCCGTTCAGGCGGAAGCTGAACACCAGGCGGTTTTCCTGTCTCACACCGACATTGAAGGTGTAGTTCTGCGCCGTCACCGCGCAGCAATCCCAGGTATAGCCCAAGGTAACCGTCGAACTGATGAGGGAACGGCCGTTCGTGCCCGGTCGCTGTTGGAAGTCGAAGAAGAAAGACGCGCCGCCGAAAAGTCCGCGTTCGCGATCGCCGACAAATAACGACGGACTCCACTGCGAGCCGCGCAGTGTACCCGGTTCCTTTCCGCGCGCGTCAGAGAATTGGGCCAGGCTGGGAACAAGCTCGACAGCGCGCGTGTAGTAAAAACTTTGGAACGCCTGAATCAGCGGTCGGTTGATGCCGAACGTCGTCGAGAGTGCCCGGACACCTCCGCCACGCGTGTCGAGATCGGTGCGTAGATCGACAAAGATGTCCGCGCGCGGGCGATAGCGTGCTTCGACGTTTAGGGGCGAAAAGCGTCGCGGCACACCACCGTAACTGAAACCTGACAGCGTGTTAATTGGATAGAATTGGTTTCGCCTGCCTGGTACCAGGGCGCCTCCGAAAAAGCGATCGAAGAAATATTTTCCGCGGACTGTAATCGTCAACGCTTCGTAAGGCTGCGTAGATGTCGGTACCCTTTGGCCAGCCCTGGTCGCTTTGGCTGCCGCGCTGCTGACGTTTTCAGTTGAGCGGCTCGTGAAGAATCGGTTGGAAACACCAAACTCAATCTCATTAGTGTCAGCTACCGCGTCCACGTAATCAAATCTGATAACCCGATCGAAGTTGTTGACACCGCTAATGCGGCGGTAAGTAATGTAGGGCTCGATCAAGTGGCGGAAGAAGAAGCTGCCATTACTGCGATGGAAGTCTTTGAATAAAGCCGGCGGGCGAACGTCTAATTCAAACTCACCATAGCCTCTGGTGATGTTGCGGCTAAGGATTGAGCGATTTACGGGATCGATTGAGTTTGAGTAAAACGTAACTCGACCCCCCGCCGTGGCCGTAACCGACACGCCATAAAAATATAGTGGCACCTGAAGCTGGGGATGATAGTCGAGCCGCTGCACGATCGAAGGTGAAACTATCGGATCGCCCCCGACATCTCGCCGGAAAGCAATGAGATCATCCACCGTCTCTTTTCGGCTGAGACCTTCTGCTGAAGCTTCGAAGGAGTAATAGATTGGCAACCGTTTGATGAAGTCAAGCGGCGTCGCTCTTTTATCGATCGACACGCTGGGAAGTTCACGAATGCGGATGCGCGAATTTGGCAAATTCGTGACTTGCGAGCGCGCGAGAAAATTGAAACTGTATTCGTTGTGGTCCTTGTTGACGAAAACCTGCGACCGCTCTTCCGGCGAAATCGCCTGTTGGATGTTGTCGGAAAACACCTGGCGGTAAGCCAGATTGGAGGTTACGTTTACGTCCGCCGCGGCAATGAAGCCATTGGGAAAATAGTGAACTCCTTCCACATAAAAACTCGAGCCACCCTGATCCGGATGATTCACATCAGCCTTGTGCCCCAACACGCGATCCTTCACTACATAAAAGCCGGCATTGAGAAACGAACGCGAGTTCGCACGCGTGCGCAAGTCGGCGCCAAAACCAATGCCGCGTGAAGTGTAGATATCGTTTCGCAGTGTGACATCAGCCGATCGCCCCAGCGTCTGGTAGTAACCGCCGGATATTCGAAACCCTTTCTGTCCGGAACCACCAAAGGTCGGCGTCAGAAAACCCGAAGCGCGATCGCGCTGCTTGATCGATACGGAGGCGTAGGGAAGATAAAAAACCGGCACTCCTTTCACGCGCAGATTGGGCGAATAGACTCGCACGCGATCACCAGTTTTTATCCTGGCGCGCTTGGCATGAAAGCTCCACTTGGGCACATCTTCATCGCAGGCTGTAACCTGTACGTTCGTAGCGATGATCGTATCGAGGCTCACTCTTTCAACGCGATCGGCTGTGAAAAACAATCTCGTGCCGTCCTGGGTTTGGTTGGTGAAGCCTGTCGAGTTTACGAAGAATCCCGTCTTCGTTCGGTAATCCCACTCGGCGCGAGTGCCGGTGATGCGTTGCACGTCGCCTTGATCGAATACGACGTTGCCTTCCGCAATAACCTTGTTGGTCGCTTCGTAGACGGTTACCTTGTCGGCCTGCAAGCGATAAGTTCCGATGCGCGCATCAACATTTCCTTCATAAACAGAAGCGCGAGCACCTTCCGGGCCGGAAACGGTCTGCGTGCCGGCATCCACTTTGAGCAAGTCAGTCGCCTCACCAACCTCGCCTTGCCTGGCCAGGTTTTTTTGTTTGACGGGTTGATCCTGAGTTAAAGGATTAACATTGGGCGTGTCGGTCATCGGGTTCGTGACCTTGCGATCGACCGGGTTGGTTTGCTGCGCTAGCGCGTGGTGAGAGGCAACACCGAAGAGCGCGATTAAAACCGCAAAGCGCAGGAGAGTGAAAATACCACCTGGGCAGAAAGCGACGCGCAAAGAAAGTGAAGACCTCCGGGACGTAGGCGGGCGAGCACTACACTATCAGGAAAAGCGCGCGCCAGTGTTTATTAGAACGGGAGCGATGCTAACACGGAAGAGCAGTAGGCAGTAAGCAGTGGGCAGTAAGCAGAAGATAAGATTTTCCATTTCTCATTTATCAATGGTCATTTTCCATTTGTGAACGTCTTCAAGTCCGAAATACCAAATGAGAACTGATAAATGAGAAATGGAAAATCGTTCTTCCTGCGGCCTGCCTACTGCT
The DNA here is from genome assembly GCA_036395055.1 of Pyrinomonadaceae bacterium. Classification (GTDB taxonomy): domain Bacteria; phylum Acidobacteriota; class Blastocatellia; order Pyrinomonadales; family Pyrinomonadaceae; genus PSRF01. Next base: position 5,659 of record DASWDX010000250.1, read on the forward strand.
GCTTTCTGCCCACTGCCCACGGCCCGTCTGCTATCATGCCTCGCGTGTCGGAACACTTTCGTTTGATGATCGTCGCCGGCGAGGCTTCGGGCGATGCCCATGCTGCGGCATTGGTCCACGCCCTGCGCGCGGCGGCGCCGAACGTACAGTTGGATCTCTTTGGCGCAACCGGGCCTCTGTTAAGGTCTGCTGATGTCGAGTCAATTGTTTGCTCAGATGATCTAGCCATTCTCGGGTTAGTGGAAATTGGCGGAGCGTTGCCGAAGTTTTGGCAGGCTTTCAAACTCCTGAAAAAAGCCGCGCTTGAACGAGAACCTGATGCGGTTATCCTGGTTGACTGGCCCGACTTCAATCTGAAACTGGCCCGCGCGCTCCACCGCCGCGGCCTGAAAGTGATTTACTACATCAGTCCGCAACTTTGGGCCTGGCGCTCGTATCGCGCGCGCAACATTCGTCGCGACGTCGACCTGCTGCTCTCCATTCTCCCCTTTGAAAAGGATTGGTACGCCGACCGTGGAATCGATCATGTCGAGTTTGTAGGTCATCCACTCGCCGGCGAAGTTCGGGCTCGATATGGGCGAGCGGAGTTTTGCCGGCAGACTAAGCTCGATTCCAAACTGCCTATTGTTTCACTTCTGCCAGGTAGCCGCCGCAAGGAAGTGGAACGCATTCTGCCACCAATGCTCGAAGCAGCCGCGCTCATTTCCGACCGTCGTCCGGAGGTTCAATTCGTGATCGTGGTCGCGCCCAGCCGCTCATCGGATGAGGTGAGAATGCTTGTGCGAGGACAGCGCGCAACACCGCTGCCATTGCCATCGTGCCTGCATATCGTCTCTGGCCAATCCCGTGAAGCGCTCGCGGCTTCCGATGTGGCGGCGATTGCAAGCGGTACCGCTACACTGGAAGCCGCACTGCTCGGAACGCCAATAGTGATCGTCTACAAAGAATCAATGATCAACTGGCACACGCTGGGACGTTTGATAACCACCGATCACTTCGGCCTCGTGAATTTAGTGGCCGGCGAGCGCGTGGCAACTGAACTAATGCAGGATGATCTGAACGGCGAGCGCTTAGCAAACGAGCTGCTCTTGCTACTTGATAAGAAACGAAATGAGAATGCGCGCGCGCGTTTGCGCGAGGTTGCTGATGAACTTGGCGAAGGCGGCGCTTCAGAGAGAGCTGCTGAGATCGTATTGGACGTTTTGCAAGACTGGAAAGAGTAGGTACGGCTGATGTTCCCCTTCCCCGATCAGTTGTTGCAAGTTTTTTCAGCAATTGTAAGAACTGCCTGACTGGCGCTTCACCCTCAACCAGCCTGCGCAGCAGGCGATAGAATCCTAGCCCCTGGCGAGGCTCTGCGAGCCTGGGGTTAGTTATCCAATTAAGTAATAAGCCTGCGTAGCAGGCGACAGACTTGGTAGGGCCGCGAGAATCTATCGCCAGCTCTGCAGGGCTCCTTCTTATTGTGCGACAAACGCGCCAGGGCCCGTTAAAGACCTATCCCCACAAATGTGCTTCATCAAAGTCGATGTGATGTGCTTTCAGTAAAGCCCTAAACTCTTCTTCGAAAGACATCTTTTGG
>DASWDX010000251.1:0-21109 GCA_036395055.1 Pyrinomonadaceae bacterium
ACGATTCTGGGTTCAGTCATCTGGAGACCACCTAATCACTTGTAACTTAAGGTGAAGCCAAGTTCTTTTCATTAAGTAACTGACATCCCAGCTGTTGAAGACCTCGAGTTTGCTCGATGAGCGACCGTGGATTGAGGAGACGCTGACCAAATAACCCGAGAATCAGTTCGCCGCGTCGTTACTGAGACATACCTCACATGCGTCCAGAGTCATTAGGTGATTGGAGTCTGTCCCATCTTTCCCCCGCAGCGTGCTGGACCGTTTTTGACGCTCAGTCGTAAGTCATTGAAAAAGTGAGAGATATTGGTAGCGGGGGGCGGGATCGAACCGCCGACCTTGGGGTTATGAAGACTAGAGAAGAACCTGCACCAACTTCATCTCTCGCATAAAGCTAACAAAACAACAGGTCGCGGTCGGAAAAGATGCGTTTATGCGCTTTATGCTGTGATCGTTTCGATATGAATCTCGGCAAAATCTCGGCAATTATCCGAGTGGGAGTTGAGGAAGCTAAGAATACGGTCTTTCGGCGCTGGCAGAGCTTTCTAAATTGTTCGCTAGCTCATACTCAGAAGCTGTTCGTATAACACTCGCCAATGCCCGACAAACTCAGCGAGTGGTGAAAACGACGAAAAGACGGTAAGAATTCCCCCCCAGCTGAACAGATCGAGAAGATTGAAGATTAAGCCGTCAGCGAGTACTTGATGGAAACGAATACGTTCGCCTCCTTCCTTCGTTCGAGCACTTCGGGATCCTCAGTGAGTGACAAAACGAAGGCCGCTTGAGTCTTATCATTCAGAACATCTGCGAGTTGCATGAGCTGCAGGCCGGGCGGAGTCCTCGACTCGACCTTGAACGTGTCGTTATCCGGCTTAATGGCGTGAAGACGGATCGAATCGATCACGATCTCTTTTCCTACAGTAAAATAAGGAAAGTGGTCTCTTTTTATTGTCGCTTCGAAGTTACCGCTGCCGAGAAGGAATCGGTGCCACTCGTTGGGAAACTCATGTTTTAGACTGAACAAAATCATTAGACCGGCGGTATTGGCTTCTTCGGTGATCGCTTGAATGTTCTCAAGTGCTTTATCGCGCAGCTGTGCGCCGCCCTGCCGACCGGTGTAGCGCATGTGCAGTATCACATCGGAGATGGTGTTGTAATCGAACTGTCGGAAGCTCGCTGGCAGTTCAAGCTTCCACTTGCTTTCAGCGCCCGCGCCTTCAAACGGCAGGAAGCGGCCATCATTTAGGTTGGTCTCAAACATGCCGCCGTCGCTGTTGCCGCTGCTGGTGACTATAGATTGGATCGTGCCGAAGTAGTCGACGAAGCGAGAGTCTTCGCTACCTTCTCGAGCGTACTCACCGTCTGCCAACAGTGGAGATTTGCGTAACGTGCTTTTTAGCAGAGACAAAGTGCAGCTTACGCTGGTGTAAGGACCAGTAACGGAAGGGATGGAGAGGTTGACGGTCTTGATGCGGCGCATGTAATGCCCGGCACAATCCAGATCGAAGAGCCATTCGGGGATGGTGACCTCGCAGGTGCCGGTGGCCTTTAGAGTCAGCAGCGCAAGCGGGTTCAGTTGACGGAGGGAAATATGCTTGGTTAGCTCGAACTCGCGTTTGTTATTCTCTTGGTAGGCCATCTCCATCCTCTTGATATCCAGATAGAGCGCCTCGCCCGAAAGCAGTCCCTTGCGTCCACCATCCCAGTAGTTAAATTTAATGTAGTCAGTAGAATCCAACTCCGGACGCATCAGTTCGCGCTTCATGGTCTGTTCCGCTTTGCGAGCAGTATCGAAGGCGAAGCGGTAGTACTCGTAATAAAGGCGCGAGAGTTCTCCCTGCATCCAGGTGTAGAGTTCTTCGTTCGTATATTTTTCGTGTAGGAACAGATCTACTTCCTCCGAATGCTCGATCTGCTTTTGCATGTTCAGGTACTCGCGATACGCCACCTGCTCGGTAATCAACGACCCGAGAATCTGCCGGCCGATCTGCATCAGCTCGCGGGCTGCAAGGTTGCTTTGAAGGATCCAGTCGTCGGCGCGACGCTCGTAGGATGCCTTCTTGGAGGCACTCTGCCCTTGTTTCTCCTCGATTTGTGCCCAAATTCCGAATCCGGAACTTACGGCCCTACCAATGTTGCCGAAAACATCACCGCCGGCCATCTTCGCTTTAGGGCCGATACCCCAGTAAGCAGCTTTGATGTAAAGCGTGGGTACAGCCGCGAGTCCCGATGCGACCGTTTCCGCGGCCCCTGCTGAAATTCTTGCGGCCAAGGCTCGTTCAGCATGCCCATTCAGATCATCATACTCACCGGCAAGCAAGCGCAGATTGCCTTCTTCTTTAGTATCCCTTGGTGGATAGGGGGCGACAGGGATTGACTTATCGTATTGGCCCACCAACGCGCCATAGGCATCGTCGAAGTTCTCCTCAGTCAGTTCCCGACGGTCTAGCGGGAGCTTTTCCGGAGCGGCATTCTTATCCGGGTTCAGGCCAAGCAAGCGCTGGTAGTAACCGTAACGCTCTAACGCACTCGCGCGACTTTTCAGCAGCGATTCGGTGGACTCCTTTGCCTGCATCCACTGCAGAAAGCGAACCTCCTGGCTCAATTTCTGAATCTTGATCTCGTGGCCCTGGCGTAAGATCGTCAGTTTTTCCCCGTCACCTTTTTCAATGGCTGACAACAGCGCCGATCCAAGACCGCGCACTTCGGCGGCAAGCTCCAGGGCCTTCTGGATAAGGAGAGTAGAGCGTACTGGACCTATCGGTTGATTCAGCCCGCTGACGATCGACCCGATGCTGATCCCCGCCGCGGCAGCCTTGACCAGCATGCCTGGATCGATCGGAGGATCGAATAGTGCAAGCTGCCGCACCACACCTTCGATATTCATGCAGTGCCGGATCTTGAACAATCGATCGCCGACGGTATCCCAATAACCCAGGAGCTTATCGTTGGGAGGGACACAGAAATAGAGCGCTTGCCCGCTGCCGAACGGTCCCGTAACGTCGGGGCTACTCGTGGACGGCAAGCTAAAATTGAACGGAAACTGACCTTCGAGCTCGACGAACGCATTGCTAAACTCGTCAAGGCCATGATCGCTCTCATGCTTGAGCTGGTGGAATGTCTTTGGGCGTATAGTCCCTCGCAGTGGAATACGCTGCGGGCGCGCCCCGAGAATATTTGCAGCCAGCACATAGATCTGCGTCGCTTCATTAATTGATTCCACCGTATCTTGGCGGAAGAGGCTGTCCCCCCAAGCGATTAGGTTGTCCAGATATTTCATGACAACCGCGTATTGATAAGGAAAAACCCTTAGCTGCGCCACGGGATGAGGTTGGAAAGGATGATCCTTTATCTTGTTGTAGCTTTGTAGAAGGGCGTCTCTAAGCTTTTCTTCCTCGTCTGTGAGATCGGACTTGCTTAGCAGCATCAGCTGCTCGTCAATCGCGGTTACCTTCTCGATGTCCCGGAAACGGAGAAACTTCCAATACTGTTTGCTGGTATCAGTTGGATCGAAGATGTAATGGAACCAGCGCTGCGCCTCCAGGAAGCGCTGATTCTTGCTCAGATGAACGGCGACAGTGAATGGAAAATGGAACAGCAGCTCCCAGTTGTAGTTTGCGTAGGGGCCGCTACTGCTAACGTCAATCTCCTTCTTAGGAAACTCTGCGAATTTGACAACGTCGCTCTTCAGTACTTGATAAAAGGTCTCGAAGAATGGGGTTGTCCATTTCTTCTGCTCATCTGCGTCCAGCATTCCTGCAAGCGATTTCGTGTTGAGCTGTTCGATGAGTTTGCCGACAAATGGATGAAAGAAGTTCTCGAATTTATATGTAAAACAAGGTTCTCCGAGAACTGCCGCCTGCCAGGCAGAGGAGACGTCAACAGATTGATGAAATGATTCCTGTGACACGACCGAGGTCACCATGGCGTTACCTCCCCTTTACTTCTGAATGGTATTAGTCACACGGCCCCCCGGGCCGATCTGGGCACCGTCCAAGCGCACTGTGTTTGTCATGGGAATGCCTTTCTTAATGTAAGCGTCCTCGGAGACAAACCGCTTCATGTAGTACGGATCACCCTGGCCAATAAACACGGATTCATAAGGGCCGGGCCCCGGAGGTTGGTATTCAGGCATGACGAGCGATGGAATCGACTGATACATAGCGCTGTTCCAGCCATCGTAGTACGAGAGCCACTGACCTATCCGAACTGACGTCTTTTTTGTGGTGACATAGAAGGCGTGTTGAGTGTCTTCATATAAGAACGGAGTGGTCCAAGGATTTTGCGGAACATGGATCGACTGGATCATACGAAACCGCAAATCACCCTTCAGGCTTAGAATAGGACGATCCAAGAGGTCGTCGTTAAAGGTCGCTCTGTAGCCGAGTGCAAAGGTGGGGGCGGACGACTCGAGGAAGCGAGTAGGCCCATTAAAGTACGCGCTATACGCGGCCGACGAAACAACTCCGGAATCCTCGTCTTCCCCGCGTAATGGTAGGCTGTGCGTGTTGTAAAGGATGAACCATGCGTCTTGCGCGCCCAAAACACCGATCAGGAGAGCATTCTCCACGTCTGCGATCCAGAGGTACAAAGCAGAGCGATCAAACGCACCGGCGCCTGTAGCTGGGAAGGGGCCTAAGTCGGTGGGCCTGTTAATATCCGAGGTTTTGGCTGCTTGCCATTTGCCGTCATAGTACTCGCTCCAGCACAGCACAGCTTGCACCGTAACCTGCGGCACCTTGTGTGGAATCATTGCCGATGCATCAACGTTCGCTAAGGACAGCGTCTCGCCTTCGGCCGGTTGTGGGGCTGGTGGTGGATTGAGTGGCGCCTGCTTGAGAATCCTCAGCCAGAACAGAAATAAGCGGTCCTTCCATACCACTGGAACCACCGGATTGTCTTCGATATCGAGTTTAATCTGTTCCCACGGTGTCCACAGACCATCTTCGTAGCGACGATAGAAGTACTTCCGATTGCCACCTGCGGTCCGGGCGACCACATGGGCTTCATCGTCGGCTGTCCCCGAATTACCCTCGACGAAATGGATACCGCACGGCTCCAACTTCGCCACCTCTTCAAGCTTCGTCAGATAATTGAGTAGTGCAGTCGCAGCCCTGTCCTCGGTAATATCGCTCTGCAGCAGTTCGCTCATCGCCTCTTTGAAGAACGGGGACTGGTCGCCGCGCAGTTCCGGTTCCACCCAGTTCTCTGGCCAGAGGAACACTTTGCGGTTCGCTTCCCAGACCCGATAGCGTTTCATCCATTCCCACTGTTTACGTTGCTCGGTTTCGAACACCGACGGTGCGACGCTGGTTTCGAGATTCATGAAGCAGCGCTCGGTGAAAAGCTGCACGGACGACAGCGCATGGCGGATGCGCGACGTCTGCATGCACGGATCCATTTGTACATCCATTAAGAAGTATTCGAAGAGCTTTTCCGGCGTGTCGATGTGTTCAGACAAAGGGTCTGCGCGCAGCTGATGAAGGATGTAGGCGACCAGCGCGTCACGCTGCAGGCCGCGCATCTCGTCATTTATGGGTCTCAGCACGTTTAGCCAATCGCTCTGTTCATATCGGGCGCGCAAGGCCGCCTTGAAATTTTGCACCGCAACAGCCTTTGGCTCATTTGCCGTGGCTGCAATTAGAGCCGCCGCGGAGACCCCAATCTTTTTTACGAGCGCATATGCGCGATAGATACGTTGAAAGGTAGCAAGTTCCTTCAGAGCGCCTCTGTCGGCTTCGTTCGGCTGGCCTTGGATGTTCTTTCCGAATCTAAGCAGCAACGCGTCGAGCGACTCTCCATCCCAGCGAGTGAGAGCCAACAACAGGCTGTTTTCATCGTGCAGCGGCGTTGTGTCCGCGGTCTCGATAATTGCATTGGGATCCTTGAGTACGATCAGCAGACGCTCATCGTTGGGTGAGAGTGCGACTTTGAGCGCGGCGAAATTCAATAGCGCTTCAAACGGCTCAAGCAATGAGACCCCAGTGGTGGTGTCAGGAGTTCCCGCAACCGGGAGGCTGTTCAGCCATCCGCGACCACCAATCTGGTAGGTTTCGGCTCCGGCAAAATATGCCATCTCGCTTGCTTCCAATTTCAGGGCAGCAGTGAGTGATGCGCCTTTTAGAAACCGCAGATACGTGGCGCGCAGGTGACTTACCAGAGTCTCCGAATAGAGGTAAGGCGACGGAATTACTTCCCAGCCCCGTCCCTTGGTTTGCCAGCGAAGGTCCACGCCAGCTGTTATATTTTCCAACTTAAGAGTAATGGAGTAGAGCGTGCCGGCGCGCAGCTCGATCGGTGTGGTGTTGCTCCACACCTCGCCGTCTTTTGCCAACGGTTTGTTTTCGTCATTGAGCGTGAGTGTGGCGGTAGTGGCACCAGGACCACCTGGCGCGGCAGGATTAATACTGAAATTGTAGAAGCCGTTTTCCGGCGCCTCGAGATACCCCGTCCAAATAACGGAGGCGGGATTGAACGGTAGTGACGATTCGCCTGTTGCGGCATAGGCAAGATTGGCTTCAGCGTCGCTCACCTGATCAGGTTGCACTCCCTCGCCACCCACAGCTGTACCTGAGTACATCTTCGCTGAAAGACCCGCTGTCTCCATCGCCGTAAGATCATCCAAGGCTGGTCCATCGAGTGCGGCCGCCGGATTCAGCACTTCCTTATCGTCGAGAAGCGCGCTGGCAACTGCAATGTCCGTCTTTGCCGCCGCGCTAATCGCTGCCAGAGCCTGTTGGCGCTTGCGTCGACTCTTTAGCTCCGGAAGGAAGCTCTGCAATAAGAGAGATCTCCTCTGCTCTAACAAATCGTTCGCTGCCAGATAGTTTTCCTGTTGCGCGACCAAGGCCGGGTGGTTCGCGAAGAAAGCCTGAATTGCGGCCTGGTTAGCCGCGAAGAGGCTATCGATAGCTGTTTGGAACTGTGGCGTGACGCCCGAGACTGCCTTGAGCGCATCGCGAGTAACTACCGGCAGGACACCTTTGAACGAAAGTGTTTTGCTTGCATCATCGTAACTGATCCGTCCAGGCGCCACAGCAAGAAGAGGCTGCTCGAGGTTCGGTTGGGAATGGGCGTACCCAACCGTGCTCTTTAACTCACCAAAAAATACAAAGGCATCGTGAAGCGGCAATAACTCGGGGAACCGGGCGAGGAATGGGTTGATAAGCTTTTGGTTCTCGTTGTAAAGATTATCAACAGCCGTTTCAAACTCCAGTGTTGCCCCAACCTTTAGCGCGTCGCGTGTCGTTTCGGTCATAACCCCGCTGAAGGAGAGGCGCTTACGAAAGTCGTCGTACGAAATGCGACCTGGAGCAGCATCAAGAAGATGCTGCTCCAACTTATCCTGGTGATGGTCGTATTGGACTTCGGTGACGAGAGTGTTGTCCAAAAGGCCGAAGAAGAAGTTTGTTACATCGTTGCCGTAGACAAGCGCCATTCTGGTCCGAGCGATTTGACCATTAGGATCATCTGTGAGGGCAAACTCACTCTCGATCGCGGTGAAGGCCGTTCTCAACGCCCGCGCAAACCCCAGAATCTCGTCGCGTGCGGGCACCGACTTGCCGCTGATGTCCTGGTTCCAGATGAGGTAAAGGGCTTGCGCCGGTTTGAGTGATGCTGCTCGTAGCCCATTCACTACATCCAGGAAGCGCAGAATCGGAGGCACAGGAGGGTCTGGTGGTGCGAACGGATCAATGCCAGTCATATTGATAAGCAACAGAAACTCACGGACGCTGAGTTTCAATTTCCGCGCCAACCAACCGCGGCGAAAAATCGCACTGATGGTCTCTATCTTGAGGAGCGTCTCGTCATCGTACTTGAGTGACGCGGTAATGTGTTTAACTTCATCGTCAGTAAGAAGGAATGCCGCGCGTATTGGTTCGAGGTGATCCGAGAGTTTTTCGTCCTTCGTTAGATAGTTGCCAAAACCATCATCCGCGAATGGATTCGGCTTTTCCGTGGGTGCGGGCGACAGAAACATTTGTCGGTAGAGTGATTCAGTGCCGTGTGTATCGATCGGGGCAAAGCAGGCCAGCAGAGCGAGTAAATCCTTTTTCGGTTTTAGTTTCAGGATCTTCATGAGCCGCCGGATTACTCCGAGCCGCGGCAGCTTGATTAGAAAGCCTTGATCGAGCAGCTGTAGGTTAATTGTGTCATCTGGGCTATTCGGATTTTGGCTTTCCGGGTACAGTGCGGTTATCGCTTTATCGGTTTGCTCGATGCTCCAGCCGAGTTTCTTCCACAACCTCACGAATCGGATCAATCGATGAAATTCGAAAGGTCGGAGCGTGTTGGAGAGAACAGGATTAGCGTAGCGAAATTCCACATGGTCGAAACTGCAGAGAACGTCTTCGTTTGTATCGGTCAGAGTGATCAAACTCATGATACGAGCATAGTTAGTGTCGTTTGTGATCCAGGCTTTTATGTCACCGCCAAAGTGCGAAGCGTCAAGTCCGGAGATAAGCTCGTCGAATTCGGCCTTTTCGTCGTCGTTCATCGTTCCATCTTTAAACGCTTTCAGCGTGAGAAACGGAACGCCCAGCTCTTCAAGTTTAGGGACCAGCGTCGAACTCGGGTTCACGAAGCGACTCTTCAGAATAGCAATGACGTCTTCGTAAGAGATCTGCATCCGCCGAGCAAAGGCTCTCGCATTGGAGAGGCTAGCCATTACGTCAGTGTTAGAGGTTTCGGGTTTGAAACCATAGACAGCATTGAGCGTGAGAGAGTCGTCTGTTAACCGAGTGTATTCGTCACGTGAGAGCCGCAGCTCCTCCATGAGAATGTCGCGCCAGCCATACTCCACGGGATTCGCTGGATCGACGGGCGCGGGCCGCTCGATGTCGTCATTGGTGCGCAGCCCTTCCATCACCTCGGGCAGAGGTGCCTCAAACTTATCGAAATAGCGACGCAAGGTTTCGAGCGGCTGATGAAACGGCAACGGCGGCGTCGGGGGCAGCAGTGGCGGAGGCTCGTTTGCTTCGTGCTTGCCCGCAAGTGTCTCGTAGGCTTTGTCTTCGACAAATTGCGGACTTGCCAACAACTCTTCAGGCCCAACAGTGTCGTCGGTCGTATGGCCTCGATAGGCAGTGAGAGACAGATTGTGAATGACGTAGTACTCGAGCGTCTCGTTTACTAGATCGATGTAAGGTAATGAGGTGTTGGTGTTTTCACACGTAAGAGGCAAATGCTCGACATCCGGTCGCCGCGCCAGAAAAATATTTAGAGGGTTCTTGTCAGCGCCCTGACCGTTGCGATCCAGGAAATGGAGAAGATCAACTAAGTATGCCGCTGGGCTTAGGACTGACTTACAGTGCTCACAGGCGCAGTAATCCATCTCGCCGAACAGCGCCTCGAGTGTCGCGTACGAAATGACGTCGCTGGCGTTGTCGGCTGATTCGCTGCTCCAGACGTCAAGCAACCAACTTCCTATATTGCTGGCCAGGTTATTCGCAACCGCCTCTTGAGCCTTTACTACGGGCGCAGGTGTGGTGTTGCTATATTTCGCTGGGCTGTGCATGCCGATTTGAGGGGCGGTCCTGGAGGACAGATACGAGTAAGCGAGATTCAGGACGACATTGTGCACTTGCCGCGCCTTGGCATGGGTAAGGCGAGCGTGCGCTTCGCCGCCTAACTCATTGGCAAACCTGCGGACGAATTCGTCCTGGTCGTAGCGGGAAACCGCCAGGGCCGAATCAACCCCGCTCTCGAGGAGCGCATTCATTGCACTATCTGACGGGGTGATCTGGTAAACGCGCTGGATGCGAGCGATTTCCTTCGCCACCTCTTTGGACACTTGCAGCTGGTTGCGGGCAATGTAGCGCTCGACCGGCTGCATTCCGATCTCGAATTCTCCCTGATGCTCAATAAGAAAGGCGTGCACCTGGTCCAGGTGTGCGGCAGCCACCGGCGTCGTACCTTCCCTCACCATCTGAGCGACAACCATGGTTGGGAAGCTGAGCCGAACCTGCGCGGCTAGCATATCAGCATAACGACTACGTCTTTCTTCATCGGTCTCGCCAACAATCTCCGGAGGGATCGCGTCGTTGCCTACGAGGTCTCGCCATTTATCTGCACGGTAATAACCCATCTCAGCTAAATTCACACTGTCGCTCAGTCCTGTCTGGCCACCTGCCGCATGCACTTTGCCCATTAACGGCGCGTTGTTCAGTGTTAGATAAGCAAGCTGCCCATCAAGTCTCAGGCGTTTCTCGGCTGCTTCTCCGAGTGACTCGCGGACCGTTTGCCAAAGCTTTGCGGAATCGTTTCGGTGCTCGGCATATATCTCTGCGAACCTCCTATGGAGCGCGGGATCCTCGCCGAGGGAAACAGTAAGCATTTCCTTCAACGAGGAGATCCCGGCGAGCGCTGGACCATCCAGGCTGCGCTCAACCGCGATGCGTTGGAACTGCTCGGTCACGCGCGGAATACGAGTTTCCAGGCTGGCGGTAATAACACCTTGCGCGATGGCCTGCTTCCAGATCTCGGTCGCATTAGTTGCCGTGATCCGGTAAAGCGCGGGCTCGTTAGCGGGAACACCAGCGCGGAATAGCGCATAGAAGAAAGGTGACTCGATCTGCGGCGTGCCTGTAGCATTTGCAGTTCTGGCGCTGAATTGATCTGCAAGCGCCGCCAGCGCCACTGCCCGCGCATCCCAGCCAGTCTTGTTGGCGAGATATGTGATGTCCTGTCGTTGGTCCGACTCCTTAAGTTCGCGCAAGTTGCCGTTGAAGTGCGTGGAGAGCGAAGAGGTGAGTGTTTCCAATTCGGAGGGCAGAGCTGACGCCGCCTTCTCCGTTAAGAATACATTCAGGGTCTCATGGTTGGAGGCGTTGTAGCGAACCTCCGACCCGCCGAGGAACACGTCGCCGGCAAACACGCGCGCTTGCAGGTCCGGGTGCTCTTTGCTGCGCCGACTTAGATCTGGAATTACAAAAGTGGTTCGGTAATTGCCGTCGTCGCGAGTCGTAGTCTCAGCAAGAGACAGGCCCGTGTCCTCACCGACATTTCTATCAACGATCACCACTTGCAAGCCGCCGACACCAGCTCGCTTGCTTAGGACTCTACCATCTACGACGAACACTGAATCAACCCGGTCTGACTGGAATGCGCCCAGTTCTTTCAACAACTTATTGATGAATTCCGCAGTAATGACATCAACCGAGCCGGTTACCTGCAACCGATTACGTTCCTGTAAGAGAGTAATCACCCTGGTAGTGCCAGTACTGTACGCCAAACCTTGTCGCTCGCTTCTGAGCAACTCAGTCAGCTGGCGCCGTTCTTCGCTGGATTGCGCTAGCCCGTTTTCAAAAAGCAGCAGCAGGCCCTCCTGCAGATTGCCGACCGATGGACCGCGATCACCGGATTTAAGCGGAGGTGTAATTGGAATCATGGTGCTGCTCCTCAGCTATGCCTCTAACACATCGGGATCGGCAGGTGCGGCCGATGTCGATCTACCATGACCAGAACCGGCCACTCCACTCTGTAAGAAATAACCGAACTGCCTTGACCCATTGTTCTTGACTCAGCTACATGCAATATGATGAACAGCATTTCTGCTGCGATAATCGCCCGAACGGCGCTGGACCAGTTGTTTTGTTTCGTCCGCGTTTCCTCATTGCGTCTTTCGCTTCTAGCGGAAATGAAGATACCTCTTGATCAAATATCCACTGGGGGCTCGGTTCGGGGCACCATTTCCTCGGCGGTTTGAAAGGAACCCTTTCCTTGGTCCGTTAAAGGACATGATCGGGTTCCTTTGACCTCCGTTTCTGGTATTGGCATTCAGCCCTCGAGCTACGGGAAAACAGCTTCCTTTCATCCTCATTCAGGGCCGAATAGGGCGGCCCGTGTCATCCGCTTTCATTGGCACCTGCTCCACTTCACCTTCATAGCTGTTCAGGCTCAGTTGTCGAATGTTGATTCGGTTGAAAAACCTCTCAGCAGGGCGCAAGCTTTTCCAAAAATGCTTCGAAGCTACCAGCCACGCTCACCGTTCTCTCGTTAGCAAGATCCGCCGCGACCACCTCCTGCAAGCCGTCTCGTTCGACCAGACAAATCAGATCTCCCATGAGGCAGGTGGCAAACGGGACCACCTTATGGCGGCCAATATCTTCTGTGATGTATTCGATCACCCTAGAAACCTCTAAGAAGTGAAGTATCCGGCCTGCCTCACCTCCCTCCCCTATTCTGACAGGGGATTCGCATGCACCTACCGTGCACAAGAAGGTTCGCGTGGGCTCTTCGATACTAAGTCCGGACGCCCTCTCCACAGCAGAAATGTCCTCAGCGGTGAATCCCTTTAACGTTGTGAGCCGTAGTCGTGTAATATGGTTCTGCACGATTGATAATTCATCTCGCATCGTACTTTCCTTCCAACAGGTTGCCGATTGTGGTAAGGGTTCCGGTCGTGGCAGCGATCGCAAGCAGCTTAGCCCATCTGACGCCTCCCTCATGGGCCAACCGATGATAGCGCTCAGGCACAAGCTGGATAAAGTTCGGGATATAATGATGAATCCTAAGCTTGTTGGTGGTGAGGAACTCCGCGACCGCAGTTTCGGACATTCCCCATTCCTTCGCGAGCGCCCTCACAACAAGCGTAGTATCCTTGGCGCGATCATAGGTCAGGTTCGCAACGCGCAGCGAACGCTCTTCGCTACGAATTCGATACGCTACCGCAGAGAAATCCGCTATGCCTTGCCTGAATCTGATCGTAACTGCCTCGCCGGCCGCAAAACCGAATCTTGCTTTTCCGACCTCGTTAAGGACAAATAGACCATTGCCCGGCCCTCCCTTAGCCCACGCGCCCCATTCGCCGCTTGGAAGCCTTACTTTTCGATTGCCGCCAGGGGTGGCAATGAGAATTGCGCCAACAACAAGAGCAATAGCAACCTGCTCGCCAACAACACTTGCAATTCCTTTTCCGTGACCTTGCACGAAGCCTGCAGCGTATATCTTTGCGTCTGCCTCGTTCTCAAAATCTGGCGGCTCGGGAAGTTTCTCGATGTGGCTGAGTAGGAACTCTCCAATCCTCTTGGCCTCTTCCCTTTTCGCTTGCTCAGGCGCCTTCGCCTCTCTGACACGTCGCGCAAATGTCTCCACGTCTGCACTAAATACCCCCCATGCAGAACCCGCGGCCTCGCCTGCGGCGCGAATCTTCGCCTCACGCTGCTCGCGTTTCCATCTTTCTAGTTCTGGGCCCGGAGCGGGGGGAGGAGGAGGCTCGGGGCGCTTGCTCCCAGAGGCTGGTGCGGGAGTCGAGTCGGTTCCGCGTGGATCAACGAAGTGGACTGGATTTGCTCTTGCATACGTGTATCGCCCGGGACCGTCCGCCAGCCCTGAAGGATCTACAGTCGTCCATCGGCCAAGCCAGCAGGCGTAGTAGCGAGCCCCATGGTAGTACAGCGCTGTCTCCTCATCCCGCTCCCTGCCCGTGTAACGGTACCGCTTCAAGCTGACCTCGGCGGCGCTGTTCATAACTTGATACGCCGTTGTGCCATAGGGGTGATACTCCTCGTAGGAAATCAACCGGCCGTCCTGGTCCAACTCCAGGGTGGTCGAGCCGAGGTGGTTCCCGAACTGGTAACGTTGCATAGATACGGCCCCGTTGACAGGGTTACCGTTGTCAACGGTCTTGGTTTCGACCAGTGCTATGCGCTGCTTGTTGTCCATCACGTGCAGCGTCTCGCGCGCCAGCGCCACCGCCGCGCCGTTGCCGTTGTATTCGCGGTACACCTCGAAGCCGCCGAGGTATATGCGCTCGCCCTTGCGCGTGCCGTTCTGACGCTCGGTCACCTTGCGCGCCCGCTGGCCCGAGGCGTCGCATACGTAGAACGTCGTCTCCGGCGTCCCGACGTTGACCACTTGTTTGGAAGTCGCGCTCAACTGATCGTCGAAATCCCACCGCATCAGCGTGAGGTGCGGCATCGTGGTCATGTTGCCGTGGGCGTCGTAGCCGTAGGTCTCGGTCGTCTGCCCGATGGTCGTGCTGCTCAGGCGGTTGCCCTTCTTGGTTGTGGTGGATTCAATCATGCTCAGCTCGTTGTAGGCGTAGGCGCGCGTCCAATTGCCGTTAGCCGCCTTGTGGATCAGCTTTTCGAAATTCCCGACGGCGTCGTATTCATACTGGTCGGTGTAGCTGCGCAGCGCCTGCAAGTCATTCGGATTCGGGCTCAAGCCCGCGAAAGGATGATCTCGGAGGTTGCCGTTCGACGGAGCGAAGGCGACCTCGGTCTGTCCGATGTGCTCGCGGCCTTCGGCTTCGATCAGGCGGTAAATGGCGTCGTAGGTGTAGTCGTAGACCGGCTCCACTTGTTGGCCATTGTGGAAGGTCGTTAGCAGCGCAGTGTCTTCGATGCGGGTGACGTTACCTGCAGGGTCGTAGGTGTAGCGCAGATCTTGCACGATCGCCGCGTTCTCGAAGATCTGCGAGGCTAGGCCGTTCTGGCCCGGGGCGCGCGTGGTTTTGAGATGGATCAGGCGGAAGGTCTGCTCGTCGTACTCATATTTCGTCTCGGCGCCATTGGCGTAACGGATGAGGATGCGCTGGCCCTTGGCGTCATAGTCAATGTTGGTGACGAAGGGCGTGGCCGTCGCCGCGCCGCGCAGGTTCACTGCCACCTTGTCGAGGAGGTGGGCTTCGTTAAAGACGAGGCGGACGACGCTGGCTGGCGTGCTGGCATTGTGCGGTGTGAGCAATGCGATGGGCCGATTGAGCGCATCGAAAGTCGTGCTGGCGGTGAAGGTCCCGTCGTCAGGCGGGGGGTTCTGCTGCCAGTCGACCTCGCCTTTGTAGTCGGGCAACAGCTCGCGCGTGCTGCGCAGCACATTACCCTTGAAATCGTAGGCTTCGCTGGTGATGACACCCGCGCCGTCAAAAACCTGAAAGATGCGCGTCCGGTGGTTGTTCGCCGCACCCTGGCCCTCGCCATACAATGTGCGCTCGGCCAGCCGGTCAACGCCGCTCTCCATCACGAACAATCCCGCCGGGCGGCGCAGCTCATCGTAGCTGATGCGCCGCGTGAAGCCGCGGCTGTCCCAGGTGCGAATGGGCTTGCCCGTCACATCATTCAGCATCCAGCGCTCGCCCGCCTCCATGCTGGCCTCATGAATGCGGTTGCTGAGCATGTCGTAGTCGTACTGCATGACGATGCGCCCCAATGCATCGCCATTCTGCACGATAGCATCGCGCACTGTTCGCTGGTTGCCTTCGATGTCCAGTTCGACGCGAGTGGGATACTTCTCCTCGATGATGGCGTTGTTCCGCGCAAAGCGGTTGTGGGCGATAGTCAGAAATGTGCGGCCCAACGTGTCGAGATGGGCCACTGTTGGCGTTTGACGGTGAACGGACGTTTTGTCGGCCGCAATCCGATCTGGATCGTTCGTTTCTAACACAATACGCTGTTCATACCAGGTGGGAAGATAGTCTGCTTTAGGCAGTCGCGAGAAGAATCCCTTCACGTCTTCATCCAACTTCGGAACGGTGGAGTCGTCAGTATTGAGGACGGTATCGTTGACGTCGTAGGTGGTCTGCTGCCAGGGATCGAACACGATCTTTTCCCAAGTGTGATTGGGATGCAGCGTGGCGACCACGCGCTCTGCCGGGTCATAGAAAAGTGTGCTGCTGACGCCGTGTTGCTCAATACCGAAATGATGTGTGGAACTAAAGAATGGCTCGTACTGCCGCACCGGCTTTCCCTTGTTGTTGTAAATCTTCAGGCCCGTACCGACCCAGCGCGGGTTGAGCATTGGCGAGGCGGGATCGTTGAGATCGAGAGGGCCGGGCTCGGCCTGAATTTTCGTCTGTGCCTCGCGCCCAAAGCCATCTGAATACACGAACGTGAGTTGCACTTTTGTTAGTTCGCCCGAAGACAGATCGCTGACGTGAGTCTCGCGCGCGATCGACGCTGCGCAAGCTGGCACACGCGTGAGGTCGTAAATGATGCGGGTCGTGGCGCTACCGAGATGTTCGATGGCAAGCGGGCGCGGATTCGAAGCGTCAAAATAGTCCTTGATCTGTTGCGGTGTGAGATCAGTTGTGAAGTTGTCGAACGAATCTCCTTCAACAGCCCCTGTAGCCTTGCCCATCATCGCCGTACCAACGACGAAGCCGTGCGCATCAAAGGCAGCTTCACTGCCGTTGCCATTAGGATCTTTCATCTGCTGCGGTTGCAGGACGCGATAATCGTGATGCGCAGTTACTGCATTCTGTAATGAGTCCAGAGTTCTGATCGCCAGCAGATCGTGAGCGTCGTAATCCACCGTCCTACTCTGAGCAAATGGGTCGACAAATTTCCGTGGTGAGAAGAAATGCTGCCGGGCTTCCGTCAACTCTGCGCTGGCAGTGTCCGCAGGATCACTGACATTGGCCGTCGTACTAAAAAACAGCCGTCCGGCAGGAATCCACCAATGACCATTCCCATCCAAATCAACATAGCCGCCCCGATCGCTACCCTGGCCACTCAGCACTTGTGCTGGATCGGGAAGCAAGTTCTCCTCTGGCGCTACGCCGAGCTTGCGTTTATAGACTTTCGCCAATAAACCGGGCGTGAAGGCCAACTTGTAGCTTTCACCGGGCAAGGCTAGTGATTCGAGTTGGCCCAGAGGCAATAGGCTTGTCAGATTGTCCTGGCGATACAGCGTGCGGACGTGTTCGATGAGTCGACGAGTTTTGTCTTGTGTCAGGGTACCTTCATATGCAATTTCTCCAGCGCCAGACGAGATCAGCTTCACTTGTCCGTTAACCTTCTCAACAAAGTCGCTGATCCGAAACAAGCCGTTCCCTCCAGAGGGCTCATAACCACCGTTATTTGGGTCAGCGTGAAGTTCGTAGGTGCGAACCTCGCTCGGCAACGGCGCACGGTAATCGTCAGGCTGGCCCAAGTCGTCAATGGCGATAGTGACGCTGTTGTCCGTGTAGGTGATAAGCGTCTGCGTCTGTCTGTGCTGATCGGGTTGTTCGGTCAGCGGGGATTGCTTGCGCCCGTACGCAATAGCGACCGACTTCAGAACATTGCCGTACTTATCGCCTTCGAGCGTCATTGCGTGGCCGATGCGCGGATCGTGCGGGTTGCGCTCATAGTGGTAGCTGAGCACCTCGCGCGCGTGCGTGAAGAAGACCGCGTGATGGTTGATACCTTCAGGCTGCAGGAGCTCGACGGTAAAGTTCTGCTCGGTGACCGCGTAGGGATGCGGCTCCTTATTAGTCCCATCGAGACCGTACACCTCCTGATGCAACATCAGGCCTTTTAGCGCACGGCAAGCTTCGCGCTCTTCGTCGACCGTCAACTCCGCCGGAAGCACCGTGTCATCGAGCAGGACCTTTCTTGCCTCGGGATCATCCCAGCCGGGTTCGCGGTAGTACTCGCCGATGTCCTTTCCGTCCAGGAGCCCCGCAAAATAATTCGAGACTCGATCGCGGCCCGAGTAGATACCGGTATGAAACCAGGTTTTGATGTGGACGGGCGGTACAAACGATGCAGTGTCGAGATTCGTTGCCTCGGACGTGGTCGAGTCAGCAGGAACGCTGCCCATTTCATCCGTATCCCACTGCTCAACCATGCCGAACCCTCGAAACTCGCGCTCGACACCGTCGAAGTAGCCATGGTGATAGGCGTAGCGGGAAACAAACCGGTTGCCGCTGATGCGGTCGTAAGTCTCAACTCGCTCGACACAATGTACAGGGAAGGGAAGGCGTGTAATCCAAGGTTTGCTATTGAGCTTGTCCTGCAGATAGAACTTCGTCGAGGGTGCGTATTGCGCGACAGTCTCGGCGCCCAGATTGTTTGTAACGTGCACTAGCAAGTGAGGCTTCTGCCCGTCCATCAGATCGATGTAGCGCATCGGTCGCGGTGTTTCGGCCGGAAGCGGAGAGGTCCAAACCAGGCAAGCCGTCCCGTTGCCAAGCAGATCCACGGCCTGGACCGACGTGACATTGTCAACAAGCGGGAAGTTGGACAATCGCTCGATATCACTCCATCCATTGCCGCATTGATTGCGATAGATATTGACCCCGTCACTACTCAAATAGATGATGTCGGTTGTCCCTGAGCCATCAATGTCGGCCAAACGGATGCGTTTTTGATCGAACCGATCCTGAGCATCGAACCACGGCGAGTTGTCCATAGTTACTTTGGCGCCAAAGCGGCCGTAGCCGAGGTTAGGCCAGTAGCAAACTTCGCCGTTGCGGATGCGGACGATGTCAGTGAGGGCGTCACCGGAAAGGTCCGCGAGAAAAACACTCTGAGCGACATCTGCAAAAGCGACCACTGGACCTTTTTCTTCATCGTGCGGCTTGCGAATTCGGATCGACTCGCCGAAGCCCTCCTCCTCCAACGCAGGATGCCAGACCAGAACTTCATCCTCAGTGATCAAAATGTCGGCATGACCATCGCCTGTCAGATCGACAAAGCGGAGGTTGGGCTCGCCCCACTCAATATTGGGGAGAGATGGAAGAGGCTTGAAAGCATCCCAATCCTGCTCTTGGGTCCGCTCGAAGAAACCCGCTACTGGCCGTTCGAGAACCACGCAATCGAGTTGGCCATCTCCTGCAAGATCCAGGAACTGATGTCGACCGCCCATTGTTTCAGCGAAGGACGGCAGCGTTGCAACCTCAGTCACCGGTTCGAATTGTGCAATCGACCTGGGCTTTCCTGCGGTAAACGTAAAGGACCGGGGACTCACATTGCGCTTGTAGTACCAGCCATCTTCATATTCAGCGAGAACGCACTGCAGCCCCTCGCCGTCTAAATCGAGCCATTGGTATTGCAACCCGTCAGCGCCCACAGGGAGATTCTGGAGACTCGCGGAGTCGACGTCATGGACTTCTTCGCTGATGGTCGCCTGGCTGTATTCAAATGCGAGTGGCGGCAAAGATTTTTTGAGATAGGTTCCGTTGGGTTGGCGAACGTAGCCGGATTGCGTAACCTGCGTGATGAACGATGCAATCGGGCTCGGGGTGTGTGTGAATTCCGTCGAGCGCACCAGATAGTCGGCCGCGCCGAGTTCATCGGGAAAATGATGGAACATTAGGACGCGCCGGCAAAGCCGATATGTCCGGACTTCGAACCCAGCACGATAGGCCGAGAAAGGGTCTTCACGTACTGGCCATGAAGAATTTGGTGGTAGACCGATCGTGGCTTCAGCAAATATGTTGCCGTTCGTATCCGGCGATTGCTCCTGGTAGTGACCGTCGTCATAGTCGAAGACGACTTCGAACATCCACGTCGAATCTGGAAGCTCTGCGGGATCAGTGGCGTTCCAGTCGGCATTACGATTGGGCGTGTGGTTACCGTAAAGGATACGTTTAGGATACCGATTTGCCGAGCGACCTAAAGATGTGCGGTTTTTCTCGTGGACCTGCGCGAGATCGATCCCGTCAGAGCTCTCTGCTTCATATTTGTAAACAATGACGTTGCCCTTGTCGTCATAGCTCTGACAGATCAACCAGCTAAAAATCTGAGAAGCATCTTCAGGATTGGCGATGCGGCTTTCTTCGGTCCTGCCGTAGAAGGTTGTGATATTGTCCTTAGAGGTCGAACGCCAATAGACATCGCCATCACTCTGCCTAGTCCAACGTTCGATGCGGGCGAAGAGCCCTTCAATCCGCGGTCGGTAACGACGAACGAGATAGCCATCGCGCGGAAACTCATCGTAAACAAAGTTACCTTTGGCATCCTTCTCGAATTCGCCGGTTATCGGATTTGTCTTTAATACTGGTACCAGGTCTTCTGCACCAGAAAGGATGAAGACGTCTGAGTCGTCGCCATCCTCGTATCTGGGTAAACCCTTGTCGGTCTTGCGTGAAATGCACGGAAGCGAAAGATTCCAGCCAAGACCAAAGGGCCCGTTCCCGGTACCCGAATCATAGGAGAGCGTTAACTGCGGTCCGAAACCAGAACGGCCTGGGCTGGTCGCGATGGGCACGGTCATCGAGCCAGTGCCGGTCACCGGGTTGGCCGCAAACTTCTCGCCGATGCCGCGGATCGCGCCGCCGCCCTTGGGAAGCGAGATCGAAGGAAGGCCAGACTGCCCACCAGCCATCTCTACGGATGAGGTGGATTCTGATGTTTGATCCTTCGGGCCAGAGACCTCAGAAGAACTTGTATTCAGGTAAGCGGGACCTCTAGACACGGGACTTACCTCGAGCTTGAGGAAGCGTGGGAGGAATTACGACTAAGACTACGCTGACCTGGGCAGACTAAAACGTTTGTTGTGGAACCAGTGGTCGGGGCTTGTTCTCAGTTCCGTTAGTGTTGACGGAGTTGGTGAAGGTACGGGAGAGGAAACTCTTGCTCCGGGGGAAGAGTAGGGGTTAGGACTCTCGTTGCCTAACGTGAACGCCGTCAGGCTAAAACTTTTTGCTGTCGGAGTCAACCATTTAATTAGTCGCCTGTGAGTTAAGCCAGTCTCGTTGTAAATTCGAGCTGACCAATAGCAATCGCGACACAATGCAAGGAGTCTTAAATCATTTCCTTATCGAAGTGGAAAACCTGAAATCGGATGTTTTTGACGCAGAAAGAGTGGCGCATTTATCGATCAAATCCTCTTCGCTATGCAGACTTGAAAGAGGCACCCTAGTAGCCGCACGGCTGTCCTCTGAAGAGTGGGTCGAGTCACAGCGTTGATGGTTAGGTGCCTAAAGCGGAGGCTTGACCTCGCTAACTCGCCACACGTTGTAAGGATTTCGACAAGAACGCCAGTTTCCCGCTGGCTACTTGCGGTGACTCTTTTTACGTTAAGCCTTCAGCACGATTAATTCGGGACGAAGAGCCTCTTTCAGTAGCTACAGTGCCTGGTCCTAGACTCGCGGCAGTCGCAGGCATCAATGATCAGCAAGGACTAGCGAGTCCTTATATATGCAGCCCTATCTGAGCGTGCGACTGAAACCGTGGGAGTATTGCTCCCAAGGTCTTGGCTGAGGCCACTCTAAGTTATTGATTTTATTGATTAGGGTTGAAGCCTTAAGGGTCGGATTTTGGGCAAAAATTTTTTATCCTCGGCAAAATCTCGGCAAATCAAAAACGGTCTGAGTTACGGAGTGCCTCTAAGTTATTGAAATATCAGGGAAATTTGGTAGCGGGGGGCGGGATCGAACCGCCGACCTTGGGGTTATGAATCC
>DASWDX010000252.1:0-4344 GCA_036395055.1 Pyrinomonadaceae bacterium
AGTCTTCCACATCTTGGTCATCTCTATACGATGATCGTGGCGGACACGGTTGCGCGGCACAAACGGCAGCAGGGAATTGAAACTTTTTTCTTAACCGGAACCGACGAGCACGGCATAAACATCGAACGCGCCGCTGAGCGCGCCGGCCGCACGCCTAAAGAACAAGCCGATTATGTTGTCAGCTATTTCAAAAAGATGACTGCCGAGTTTCGCCTCGATACCGATCATGGCGGCTATGACATGTTCATGCGCACCAGCGAACCTTTCCATTACGAAGGCGTGAGCGAACTCTGGCGGCGCGCCGCTAAGGCAAAGACTCCGAAGGGCAACGACGCGATCTACAAGGGACACTATGAAGGATGGTTCTGTGCTCCCTGTGCGGCGTACAAGACGGAAGATGAGTATGCAAAACCCGCGGAAGCAGGCGCTGCCCCAACCTGTCTAATTCACGAAAATCCGCTCGATCGTATTTCTGAAGAAAGTTATTTCTTTCGTCTTTCCGATTACGCGGGAGCGTTGCTCGCGCTCTATGAGTCGCGGCCGGGTTTTGTGCAACCGGAATCAAGGAATAATGAGGTGACGGCTTTTGTTAGAGGCGGTTTGCAGGATCTGTCGGTCAGCCGCTTGAAAACTTCGGTGAGCTGGGGCGTGCCGGTGCCGGACGATCCCGATCACACGATGTACGTTTGGTTTGACGCGCTTACGAATTACATCACGGCCATCGGTTTCGGCAACGAGGAGCGCGAACGCGCCGTCGGCTTTGAGAAGTTTTGGCCGGCGCTGCACCTCGTCGGGAAAGATATCCTGCGATTTCATGCGGTCTATTGGCCGGCGTTCCTAATGGCCGCCGGCGTCAAGCAACCGCGCGCAATTGTTGCACATGGCATGTGGCTCGATCCCAGGGGTCGCAAGATGTCGAAGACGCTGGGTAACACCGTGGATCTCGACGTTTTAAGCAGACACTTTCCTATTGATGCGATTCGTTATTTTTGTCTGCGTGAAATGGTTTTCGGCCAGGATGGGCGCTTCGGCTACGAAGCTCTGATTGATCGAACAAACAGCGATCTGGCCAGCGGCCTGGGAAACCTATCCAGCCGTACATTGACGATGATTTCGCGTTACGCCGATGGTCGCATTCCTTCCGGCGTTATCTCCGAAGACAAGTTGCTCCTGGCAAAACGCACTGGCGTTGATACAGACGAAACCACGATTTCCGGCTTCATCGAACATGCGCGTGATCAGATCAGGCAACACTTCGAAGCGTTTGCGTTCAGTAAAGCGCTGGAAACGTCCTGGTCGGTCGTCGCGCGTGTTGACAAGATGATCTCCGACGCGAAGCCGTGGGAACTTGCGAAAGACGAAAACCAAAAGCAGACGCTGAGTGCCGTCCTATATCGGGCAGCCGAAACTTTGCGATGGCTGTGCGTATTGCTTTACCCCGTAATGCCTACCGCAACGCTCGAGATTTGGACGCAACTCGGTTTGGGAAATGCGCCCGGCTCAACAGGCACGCCGGCCGGGATAGATCCCGCAAAACTGAAGTGGGGCGAGCTTGCTGAAGGCACGACCATCGCCGAAGTGAAACCGCTCTTCCCAAGAATCGATAAGGCGAAAACTATGGCGGAAATCAAGGAACAGGAGCAGACGGCAAGAGCAGACGGCAGGAGCTACCGGGCTGCAAACGACATCCAAAGTCCAACGTCCAATGTCCAAAGTCAACCGGCTCGTGGCACTGCGGACGTTCCGCCCGCCAGGAGCGTGGAGCGCGAACGTCATTCGGGGGTGCACGCTACCGAGGCGGATGCGGTTCCCGACAGTCCTAATACGCCACAAACGAAGCCATCACCGCCAATGATCAGCGCAACGGAAGCCGATACAGTTCCCGCCGCCGAGGGAGTTACGAGTTTCATCGACATTACTGACTTCACTAAAGTTGATTTGCGCGTCGGCGAAGTACTATCTGCTCAACGTATCCCAAAGGCTGATAAGCTTCTGCTGCTTACCGTTGACATTGGAGAAGAGAAGCCGCGGCAAATTCTTGCCGGCATAGCGCAGTACTATGAGCCCGAGCGGTTGCTCGGGTGGAAGATTGCAGTTGTAGCCAACTTGAAACCGCGTAAGCTGCGCGGCTATGAATCGCAGGGCATGCTACTGGCCGCGTCGGTAGGAGACGAAGGCAAGCCCGTGATTGCGACGTTCACCGAAGATGTTCCGAACGGCGCGAGACTGAAATAGATCCTGCGTGGCGTTCGTCTGCAATGTCTTCTTCGTCAGATCCTCGGCTTATTGTTTGCGGGAGAAAGATCGCGAGTCACGTTACGTAATGGGGTTGAACTTCTTTAGCGAATCGAGAACCGAACTATCTTTCCGAGTTTTCGTCGGCTGGCCCCAGGGTCTGTCCTACCAATTGCCATCGGCGATCTTTTTTTGTCCACAAACGTTTGACGTGGACAGCCGCATCTTTTTTATCTTCAGTTTCATTCTGTACGGGGGCAGTGATACCCTCGACCGTCACTATGTCGGCAGTAACGGTAATGGTTCGTTCCTCGTTAACTCGATAAAAATGAAGTGAGCCCTCTTTACAACGAGCAAGTATTGTTTTCTTGTTTGCTGCTCGCTCGCTACCCTCAAACGCATCGGCATAATAATCGGTCAGCAGTTTATCCAATGAAGTTACATCGCGCTTGACGATGGCTTTTCCCAGCAGGTTCTCCATCTTGAGAATTTCGCGCTCGAGCTTTTTCTCTGATGCGGTCTTCGGTTTTTTTGAAGCGGCCCCGGACTCAGTCGATTGCCCTACCGCGGGAACGGAAGTTATAAAAGCAAGGATTAATATTGAGTTAAGCAATCTCATTTATGTTGAAGTCTCTATTCTGCAGTACCCAGGCTGATGACACGAAGAAGCTAAGAAATGGGGAGGCCGCGGATAATGTAGCTAAACTATCGCGAACCGTCCAATCAACGATGAAGTTTGTCGAAACTGAAGGGACGACCTAGAATGCTCTCGTCATGAACAACGCTAGCCTCCTGGTTGCTATTGCTTCCATTTCATGTTGCATGCTGCAAAATAATTCCTGCAGAGGTAAGACGACGGGCTCTAACTCAGCACCCAACGCGACCGCAACGCCATCAACTACCATCGACATGACCATAGATTCCAGCAAGTCACGCTCAACAGCAACGCCAACAACTTCCGGCAATCAACAGCTTTCAGGTACATGGGGTGGCAATCACGTTACGCTTGAAATCGCAGATCAGGGAGCGACTTTGGAATTTGACTGCGGTACTGGATCGATTTCAAAACCTATTTTGCTCGATAGTGAAGGCCACTTCGACGTTATAGGCACTTACACAAGGGAGGGCCCCGGCCCGGTACGTCAGGGCAGGCAACGAGATGCCCGCGCTCACTATTCTGGAACCGTCACCGATGACACGATGACACTTACCGTGCGGCTGGAAGGTTCATACGAGCCACTTCTCAGCGTTTCTCTGACGCGTGGTAAGCAGGGCAAGCTCCGAAAATGCTATTGAACGGTGCTTTGATAGCAATTTATCCAGTGCGCCGTGACGGATTCTTCTAATCTAGTATGATTCTTCGTATTTTTTTCTATTTACATGGCGACCATTCGAATATATAGTCCACTTTCTTCGAAGTAACGAACGCCAGCCAACTTCCCGATTTGTTTCCAGCCACTGGCGCAAAAACGCCCAAACATTTCGAGAAAGCAGTTCGTTAGCTACGACCATCAAAGAACATTTTCAACTTGATCAGGAAGTTTGACCTCTGTCCACGCTCACGAGATTTACGATCTCTCAACATCAGAAGAAAGATTCCCCAAGGAGTTCACGCGCATGAAACGAAGCACGGCATGGCTTTCGATTACCTTGTTGGTATTGTTCTTATCATTGCTGCTCATACCAATTAGCTACGCGACGCGCTCGAATCGGGCGGCATCGGCGGTTTACAAGCAGCAGCGCCAGGGAGGACTTGATCTTAAACGCATGGCTCAGTTAAGCCAGCCCACACTTCTGCGCGCTCAATCCGATAACGCGCTGACGCCGATTTCACGAAAGGCCGTGGGGTTTGCCGTCTCCGATCCAGTGAGGGAACTCGCCGCATCAAAACTGGAAACTGACCCGAAAGAGGGTGCTGAAGGCATAGAGCGTGAGAAGAATGAACTGAACGCTCGGGAAAATAAGAGCCAAAGGCCTGAGTCTGCAAAGATGCCTTCGCTGGACGCGTCGCTCCAAAATCTGAAACCGATAGAGTCTGAAACTCCGAGCCTTCCGTCGCTGACCTTCGATGGTTTGGCTGATGTCGATAACATTCCCTTGATTGGAGGC
>DASWDX010000253.1:0-5810 GCA_036395055.1 Pyrinomonadaceae bacterium
GACTGCATACGCACATCTGCAGGAACGTCGTCGGCTTTCGTTTCACCGACGAGCGGATGCAAAAGGAGCCCATCAGCGATTTCCAGCGCACACTTTTGCATGTATTCATGGGCGCGATGAACCGGATTGCGCGTTTGAAAACCAACGATGCGCCGCCAGCCACGCTCCAGGAAAAGAGTGCGTGTCGCTGAGGGGTCCCTTCGATATTCCTTGAAACCAGGATTGATTGGACGGTTGACCAGACTAATCTTTCCTCCCAGCAACCAGTCGCCCTGATTGTAGAGCCTGCTGACGCCAGGATGAGCCAGGTCTGTCGTGCGGTATACGAGCTCGGCTTCTCGCACTTTGTTGTAACGATACTTGTCGGCGAGATGAAGTATACCAAGCAGATGGCCTTCCTGATATAGCGCCACGTCCTCAAATTGGCGAATGGCGCCGGCTTGTTCATCTGTGAGTGGAAGCGTTACCGGGATAGACCATGCCACACCGTTTGCCAGACGCATATCGGAACAGACCGCACTGTAGTCGGATCGATCTAGAAACCCTTCGAGGGGCGAATAGGCACCAGTGGCAATCATCTCCAGATCCGAAATTTCCCGCGCGCACAGACGAAGCGCCGGCATGTCCGCGGCAGATTCAATCAGCCGTGCACGTTCAGACCCTGATACCTCCCTGTTAACTAACGTACCCCCGTGGGGTCGGATAAGTTTCATACTAATTTGATCCTTAATAGATTTGATTTGGCCTCCGCCACCAGATTGCGTCGCCATTTACCATTGACCATTCACCATTTACGTCTTTCATGAATTCCGCATTCGCTCTTACCAGTACCGCGCCAACGCCCAGCGCGTGCCGACTCACCGATTTGCACAGGCGTCGTACACGGCACGCAACCGACCGACGGATAGCCCTGGTCGTGAAGTATGTTATACGGCACGTCGTGCTTCGCGATGTAATTCCAAACGTCACGCGCTGACCAGGCCGCAAGCGGATTGATCTTGATGAGACCAAACTTTTCATCCCGCTCAACAAAACTTATCCGCGCGCGCGCGGGCGACTGATCCCTGCGAATGGCGGTCACCCAGGCACGCATCCCCTTCAACATTTCCCCTAGCGGTTCCACTTTGCGAAGACGGCAGCAAAGATCAGGTTCACGCTCCCATAACCGCTCCCCATATTGAGCAGCTTGCTCGCTAACCGAGAGGCTGGTTGCACGTCGCTCGAAATGAACGCCATAGCGCGCTTCGAGTTGATCCCGCAAAGCGTAGGTCTCCGGAAAGAGCAGGTCTGTATCAAGATAAAAAATACGCGTGCGCCCGCCGGGCTTTGTAGGCCTGATAGCCGACAACATCGATACAAGCACACAGCCTTCGGCGCCGAAACCGGTAGCGAGCGCGACATCCGGGGAAAACTCCTCGATGGCCCAACGAAGTATGGCTTCCGGAGAGGCCGCCTCAAATTCGTTGGAGATAGCCTTCCAATCTATATCTATGGTTTCCTCGCTGATCGGCGGCGCAGCCAAAGACATGAAAATCTCCCTCAAGAGTAATAGACCCGTCTCTCATTGCATCGTGTTTTTAACACGCTACGGCGAGCAGAGGTTTCAACTCTTCTTCATCGACAACATCGAGATTCTGCTCAAACCAGTTAAGGCGCTCTCGCAACCGGACAACCTCGCCTACAATGATCACAGCTGGCGCGCGCATACCGGCGCGTTCCGCTTCCTCAGCAATCGTGCTGAGTGTGCCCGTCACAGTTTCCTGACCGTTGTAGGTGCCCCAGCGAATGACGGCGGCGGGCGTTTCCGCCGAGCGTCCCGAATTAACAAGGTCGTTCGCAATCTCCCGCAGGTGGGCCACCCCCATCAACACAACGACCGTGCCTGCTGATGCAAGATGCGCTAAAGCCCCGGATTCGTACGCCCCATCACCGCTGCGAGCGCCGGTGATCACAGCCACGGAGGAAGACATACCGCGATGAGTCAACGGGATGCCGGCGTAGGCTGGAACGGCCAGCGCCGAGCTGACTCCGGGGACTACTTCAAACGATATGCCTGCCTCCACGAGTGCCTCAGCCTCCTCGCCGCCACGTCCAAATAGAAACGGATCGCCCCCCTTTAGCCGTACGACTCGCTTCCCTGCTCGGGCGTGTTGAATGAGTAAATGATTGATCTGCCGCTGTGGTGTGTTCCGCCCGCCGGCGACTTTGCCAACGTAAATCCTTTCGGCGGACGCCTGAACGTGACTGAGCACTTCCGGGTTGACGAGATAGTCATAAACGAGCGTATCGCATGATTTGAGAAGGGCCAGCGCGCTCAACGTCAGCAGCCCTGGATCACCGGGCCCTGCGCCGACGAGATAGACTGTGCCGCATTCTGCCCGGCAGCGTTGGCCCCGATGCAAAGCACCCGGGGCGTTGTCATATACCTCAAGTTGAATGCTTTCAGCTATGCGTTCGAGCGATGCTTTAATCACCAAAGGGTGCGCTGAAAGCGGCTTGGTTATCCGATAGTTGATACCGGGATAGCGGCTGGCTGCTTCCGAGACTTCCACCGGAATATCGCCGCATGTATGTCTTCCCGGCGAGAGAAAATATGGGTGCACTGTAATATCGCGTGCTCCTCGTTCGACCAACCGCGCGAAGCCTTCGGCAATGTTCGGATGTTCAATCTCCAGGAAGGCAGGTTGGACCAGCACAAAGCCGCCACGTTTGCCGATGCTCACTGCTACCTCCCGCACATCTTCGTTTGCTTCCGCGCGACGGCTGCCGTGACCGACAACCAGTACTCCACGTCGAATTGCGTCTTTCATGCGGCTACCCCCGACTCGTCGCGTATCGATGCGGCGCAGTAATTTACAAACTTCCGGGCCTCGTCGAGGATCTTTCGTGCCGCCTCTTCAGGTGTCCGATAGACTCTAGCTTGTCCCTGCTCTCCACGATCGGCCTCCATCGCATTACCAGCGGCTGAAGTTACGCTGACATTTGAAGTTTGGCGGACAGCACTCTTCAGCTCTTCAAAACGCGATGAAATGTCCTCCCACATCGCTCCAGTCTGACCGGATAAAACAAACAAGTTCTCGAATTCCCAAAGAGCCTCATCTGCAGTGAAAGGATCCACCAGCCTTTCATAGAGCGGAACACGAGCAGCGGCCGCTGCTGCTTCATAAGCGGCGAGACCCGCGTCTTCATATTCCCTGTGGTAGACCAATGCCTCCGCCTGGGCTAATCGTTCGCGCGCTGCCTCGATTGTGGGCAAGGTCTCCGCTACAGTTGAACCGGCGCATTCACCTTTTACCCCACGGCGAACCGCAAAACCTTCATGCTCATGTCCGTAGTCTTCGTAAAACGCAGGGTCTATCTCAAATGAAGGAACCTGCCTCAATGGATCGAGTATTTCTTTTAGCCGTTTCGTTCCAATGCGTTCAGTGAAAGAGGTGAAATTCTCAGCCGGGAGTCTCTCCGTTTGGTAAAGGCCAAGAAGTGTTTCAGTCAACGTCACGCAGTTTTTCGCGGGAAACTTGCCGAGAAGTGAACCAAACTGTGCACTATCGGGCGATGTCTGGCCGCCCACAGTCACAAAATAGGCCGGCACGCTACGTTCTTCATACGAAAGAGCCGCCGCATAAAAGCCAATATTGGCAATCGAATGCTGTGCACAGCCATTGGGGCATCCGGAGACCTTTATGCGCAATTGTCTAAAAAGCTCGCTATGCAAACCAGGCTGGGCAGGATGTGCCGGTAAATCCGCGGGGGCGTCTCCAGGCGCTCTGCCGATAGCGCTACTGAGTGCGCTGCCAAGTCCCTTGGCCGACGCAATCCCCAGCCGGCACGTGTCAGACCCTGGACATGTCGTCACATCAGTAATCGTCCCGACACCTCGCTCGGCCAGTGATAGCTCAGCGAGCGCGGCGTAAAGGTCCGAAAGCTGCGCTTCTCTTACCCAGGGGAGATAGATGTTCTGCTCGATCGAAATTCTCAGTTGAGCGAACGAGAACTGGCGGGCAACTTCGGCCAAACCGCGCGCACGCTCTCCTGTCAGGTCGCCCAACTTAATGCGCACGTGGACGCCCCGAAAGCCCGAAATCTTATGCTTGATTACAGAATCGCGTGCCCATGTTTGAAACTGCGGATCGCTGGTCCGAGGATCCAACATCTTCAAACCTTGCGAGCCTACCCCGGTCTCGGGAGTAAACTCCTCCGTGTTTTCCAGATAGTTGTTTAACGCTGGTGGACCAACCCGTTCCCGCTCTTCGTCCAGGGCCATCCGAAACGCTTCCCAGCCCAGCGACTCTACCAGGAATTTCATGCGCGCCTTCATGCGCGCTTTGCGCTCACCATAGCGGTCGAAAAGTCTGAGCGCAGCGGCAGTCAGATTAAACAGCTCCTCGGCCGGAAGGAAGTCCGTATAGAGATATCCAAGATGAGGCGCGGCCCCAAGGCCCCCGCCCAAATAAACTCGGAAGCCGCGCCTCAATTTGCCATTCCGAGTTTTGGTGACAGCCCATAAACCAATGTCGTGAATTCGCAGAGCCGAATGATCGTCTGCGCAACCTTCAAACGTGATCTTGAATTTCCGTCCCAGGTTTTGGTTGTATTTGTTGCGAACGAGATAGCGAAACAGCGCTTCTGAATAAGGCAGCACATTGAATGCCTCCGTGGCAGACGTCCCCGCGCGATAGCAGGCGGTGATGTTGCGTACTGTATTGCCGCACGCCTCGCGAGAGGTGATGCCGCCCGCCGCCAGGAAGCGCAAAAGGTCAGGAGTCTCTTCCAACTTGACATAGTAAATTTGCGCATCTTCGCGTGTGGTGAAATGCAGGAACCCGCTGCCGAATCGGTCCGCCGCATCCGCCAGGCGTATGAGTTGATCGGCGGTCAAGTTTCCCCCGGGAATCTTGATCCGCTGCATTTGCACACCCTCCTGACGCTGAGCATAAGTGCCGAAGTGCAGGCGCAACTTCTGCATCTTTGTTTCATCAAGTTCGCCCGCGCGGTATTTCCGGATCTGCTGTTCGTAATTGGCCAGCTCGTCCTCCACATACGCGGGCAAGGGTTGCGACTGAGACTCGGAAATCTGGATTGTCATTAATCTAAAATCGGTCCGGTAAGACGCACTTGCAATGCTCGGCTCAAGTAAGTCAAAAAAAAACTCTCGCGCTAAGCAAGCGCGAGAGCTAAAGCTCATACGGTTCTTAGCCTCTTCAGGGGAAACGCTGCAACATACGCAGACATGTTGCGCGCATGTTCATACACTTACACATGCACATGCAGCAACAGCCGGGAGTTCCGTTGTTTATGATATTTGATCTGTGCGTCACGATGGCGAAAAGATAACTAATGATCAAGCCTTCAGTCAACTCAATTGTTTTTATCGACTAATAAACAGAATTTCGCCTACTCGTTGAGTCGGAGGCGTAAGTTTGATGAACTCAATGCTACAAGCAGATTGCGCGGATTTCGGGAACTCGGTAGTGGAAATAGTTGCTAAGTGTAAGGCGCCACGAACTGTTTCTTGAGTTGTTTTCCAAATCTGCGTACTCTGCGTATGCATGCGAATAACAATCGTGGGAGTTTTAGATGATCTCTCCATCCATCAGAAGTGCAAACTTTCATTACGCAATTCGCAACCTTGTAGGTGCTGCCGAAGCGCAGGAACGCGCCGGTCGCAGCGTCATCTACCTGAACATTGGTGACCCACAAGCTTATGGCTTCCGGCCACCTGTTCATGTTGTTGAAGCGGTTGCGCGGGCGATCAGAAACAGCTTCACGGGCTACGCACACTCAGCGGGTTTGCGCGCTGCCAGAAACGC
>DASWDX010000254.1:0-9783 GCA_036395055.1 Pyrinomonadaceae bacterium
CCGACACTAAAATCGCTCGGCCTGCCTGCACAGCTTGCTGAAATTGCGGATCTAAGAAATGGCTTGGTACTAATGACTGGGCCGACGGGATCAGGTAAGAGCTCCACTCAAGCTGCCATCATCGATATTATCAACGAGAAAAAACATTACCACGTCGTAACTATCGAAGATCCGATAGAGTACCTCCACTCTCATAAGAACTGTACGATCAATCAACGCGAAGTCGGCCACGACACCAAGGATTTTCCCTCGGCGTTGCGAGCGACGTTGCGACAAGCGCCCAAGGTAATCCTCATCGGCGAAATGCGCGACTTTGAAACGACTGAAATTGCCCTGGAAGCAGCTGAGACAGGTCACTTGGTACTGTCAACACTGCACACTATCGACGCTTCTAAAACCGTCGATCGAATAATTGGCCTTTATCCAAAAAACGAAGAGGCAGTTATTCGTACCCGTTTAGCCCAAACCTTCCGCTACATTATTTCCCAACGTCTGATTCCGCGAGCTGATGGACGCGGCCGGATTGCCGCGGTTGAAATTCTGCGATCAAGTCCGCGCACACGCGAGTATATTGAGGCCGGCGAAGCCGACGGCAAGTCCCTTCTTGACGCTATGCGAGATGGAAAACTCGATGGAATGCAGCATTTTGACACTGTAATCAGAGACCTGATTGAAAGAGGTATCATCTCGCTCGAGGACGGACTCACTTTCGCCACAAATCAAAACAATCTCCTCCTGACCCTCAAAGGAGTGACTGCCGCTGAGGACTTCATGCAACGCGAAGGCAATGGTATTACCCTGCCCTCGGCGCCAGCTGGATCAATGCTGAGCATGATCGAGTAGCGCTCTATTCATAGTTCCAACTCCAGATCTCAAAAGTTGCCATGATTATTACCTGCCAAAATTGCTCTTCTCGGTTGCAAGTAGATGAAACGAAAGTGCCGGCGCGGCCTTTCACCATTCGCTGTCCCAAGTGTAACAGGAGTGTGGATTCCAGTTCGGCCGGTCCCGCGTTAGAAGAGAGCGCGACCGCCGCCAGTGGGTCGCCGGCCACTGAAAATCCACGGTTCGATCAACCCACTCCAGCACCTCTATATGAGCTGCAACAAAAGGACGTTGTGACCATCTCCGCCGCGTCTGCGACCGAAAAACTAGCAGAGTTGCTGTCAGGACTAATGGACCAATCCGTAGCTGGTCGAGGCTTGCCTAACGAGCGTCCCTCTTGGAATCCCAGGAAAGCACTGATCTGTGTTACTGAAGAACACCGGGAATTGGTGGCGCGGGATCTGGCGGACCTTGGCTATCAGGTTTTTGTCGCTCAGGACACGAGGCAAGCCGTCGATCGTATGCGCGAGAATCAGTTAGACGTAGTATTGCTGGATCCCAGATTCGATCAGGCGGAACAGGGCACCATCTTCGTGACGCGCGAGGTGAGTATTTTAAGGCCCGCGCAGCGTCGCCGGCTCTTCTTTGTGTTGCTGTCACCATCGTTGCGCACGATGGACGCTCATGCGGCATTTCTAAATAATGTGAATGCAACCATCAACATCAATGAAATTGCGGAGCTGGCACTACTGATTGAACGCCGCATCCGCGAATACAACGAACTCTATAGGGAATTCAATAGCGCATTGGGTGTTTCAGCTTTGTAGTTGGAATATTACCAGCCCGCCCAGGTTGCGTGTGAAGAAGGTTCACATTTTGTTAAAGGGTCACTTAAGGTGACCCTTTTTTTGTTTGCCGCCCGACAGCGCCAGGTCCTCAAGAGTTACTCAAGGATTCCTCAAGCTCGCAATCGTAATGTGGGTTGCCGTGGAAATGTCGTCATGCAAGAATTCGCTCGCGCAAAACTTGCATTTCCCTCGTAAATTGTCCGTTGTGAAAGGAGCATTCTAATGCGCTCAAAACTGGTCATCATTTTGCTTTCATCGTCTTTGGCAATCGCCGGTTGTAGCAGCAGTACAACTCCGCCTCCTGCCAATGGTTCGCAAACAGCCGTTGAAGTGGCTCAGCCCTCTTCTTCAACTGCGAACCAGCCGAGTTCGCCAGCGCCTGCCGCGGCTGTAGCAGTTAAGCCCAAGGTCGATGCCTGCGCACTGTTATCGAGCAAGGAAATTGAATCGGTGCAGGGAGAGGCGATTAAAGAGACTAAACTAACAGGACAGTCCACAGGCGGGTTTAGCGTCTCGCAATGTTT
Organism: Pyrinomonadaceae bacterium; assembly: GCA_036395055.1. GTDB lineage: Bacteria > Acidobacteriota > Blastocatellia > Pyrinomonadales > Pyrinomonadaceae > PSRF01. Next base: position 2,198 of record DASWDX010000254.1, read on the forward strand.
TTTTACACTACCAAATTTTACTAATTCCATAAGTCTACTGGTTGCACAAAAGGGAGGGGGCAGCGGCGCGAACGATCCGAAAGAATTTTGGCGGGACACCTTCCATGAAGATAAAGCGCGAGAAAAGAGTAAAGGCCGTGATAAGAAAAAAGGCGAGGAGGAAGAAGAAGGAGGAGGCGGGGTTGCTCCGCAAAAGATTCCCGGCGTCGGTGATGAGGCTTACTGGACCAGGAGTCGTGTTGGTGGGGCTCTCTACGTATTGAAGGGAGATGCTTACATTCGCATCAGCATTGGTGGCGCGGCGGATCAGGCTACGAAGATAAAGAGATCGAAAGTTCTGGCTCAGAAAGCGCTGGCAAGGTTGTGAGCCGGTTACGCAAAAAGGAACGTCTTAACGCTTTAAACCGCTTGAGAAGAAAACTCTGTCGCCCCAACTGCGTAATTTGTTAAGCTTAGCCCCCGTAGCCCCGCTGCCTTCCGGAGCTTGAGAGTCAATGTGTCCCAACAAAGCAACAGCAGAGGTCAATTTGTCGCCCGCCACCATTGCGGTCCACGGAGGCGAACAAAACCTGAACAGCCATTCGGTGCGGTAGTCCCGCCGATCTTTCATTCCGCTACTTTTGCCTTCGAAAACTTCGCAGAGACGCGCCGGTACGCGGGACGAATTGCCTGATCCTTACTTCTAATCACGCTACGCAAACGCAAGCCGCGCGGGATATAATCGCTGACATCACCGGGGCGCTCGACAAAATCTGACGACATCGAACGAGAAAGCTGAAGGTGGCTCTCTGACGAAAGTCCGATACATTCCCGATCTGAATAGCGCTCATGGAAATTAAACTGCTGCTCACGCTGGACCTCCGCGAACAGGCCGCCCTGCAAGCGGCGCTTGTTACTCACGGCGCACCAGATGCGCTGGTCACGCTGGCGTTGACTGGCGCTTGCCGCATTTCTTCCGCAGAAGAGGCTCGTCAGCTTCGCAAATGGCTCGCCGAAGCTCGCACAGTAGGCGATACAGACTTTGCATCCCTGCATGTTATTGAGAGCGCGCTGGTAGACTTCGGCGTCTGACATTGCGGCAGACAATTTCCAGGACCATGACTGAAATACATTTAGCTTACGGTAGAAGGTCGCTAAGTTTTACGTTCGACCAAAACCGTTACCAGGTGTTAACCGCAAACTCATTGGAGGAGAGACCGCTTACTGACGTTGAGATTAATGAGGCTTTGAGCGCGCCAATCCAGTCGCCGGCTCTTGAAGATCTATTTTCCGCCGGCGACTCAGTGTTGATCGTTGTCTCTGACGCCACTCGTGCTACAGCAAGCGCGCAGATTCTCAATCTGCTGGTGCGCCGCTTGATTCAAATCGGAGTTTCACCAGCGGACCTCGCGATTATCTTCGCCACCGGCATACATCGCTCTGTCACCCTCGAGGAGAAGATCGAGCTACTAACTCCCTTCATTGCGCAGCGTGTGAAGATGATTGACCATGCTGCGTACGATTCCCAGGCAATGATTTCGTTGGGAAGGACAGACCGCGGCACGCCAGTCGAAGTGAATCGCGCGCTTAGGGACTTTGCTCATGTCATCATAACCGGCGCAATTGGTTTTCATTACTTTGCCGGCTTTACAGGCGGTCGTAAATCTATCTGTCCGGGGTTAGCTTCCGTGCGCACGATCGAGGCGACCCACATACTCGCGCTTGATTTTGAAACTGGGGGACGCCGTGCCGGCGTCGGCACCGGCCTCCTCGATGGCAATGCGGTCCACGAAGAATGTGAACGAGTCGCCGCAATGATCAAGCCACGCTTTAGTATCAATAGCGTGGTGGACGAGCGCGGCCGGGCCGTCCGAATATATACCGGCGAATGGCGAACTGCCCATCGCCTTGGTTGCCGCAACTATTTGTCTAATCATTCGACCACTATCGATAAGAAGCGTGCGGTTGTTGTCGTTAGTTGTGGTGGTACACCGTACGACATCAATCTCATTCAGGCACATAAGTCTCTGGACATGGCCGCCCATGCTTGCAGGGATGGCGGCACGATCGTGCTGCTGGCTGAGTGCCCTGATGGCCTCGGTCACCCAACCTTCCTGAAGTGGTTTGACCAGAAAGACTCGCGCGCGCTCGAAGCTCGACTGCGCCATGCTTACGAAGTAAACGGCCAAACAGCCTGGTCATTATTAACCAAGACTGAACGTTACCGAATACAACTGGTCTCAGAATTACCTGACGAAGAGGTTCGACAAATGCGAATGACACCGGCGCGCTCATTGAGCGAAGCTATTGATAGCCTCGATCGAGAGGTCGAAGGTTTTATTATGCAGCGCGGTGCGGCATTGATGCCATTACTTCAGTAGAGCCGGTTTTGGATTTACTTTTATTAAGGCTCGGTATATACGTTGCTCCGCCTCAGGCTATGTCAACAGCTAACTCTCTCGCACAAAGATTGATAGCCAGAGACTCGTGGCACTAGAATCGAGGCTTCCTGTTAAGGGGTTCTGAATCTCAAGAAGGAGACGACGGATGATAATCAGAATAATTCTGGTTGGAGCAGTGATGCTGGCCGGATGCGCCTTACTGGCGGCGCAGGAACCGCCGACAAGTTCCACTGAAAGACGCGTGCCGCTTAGCGAGACTGCCGTAGCCCTGGATAGCAATGGCGCGCCGGTACTTGAAGCGACACTAAAAACCACCGTCCTAAACGGGGCGGAAGACTCTCCTGTAACCAATACTCGGCTGGTGATAAAAAACACCAGCAGTATTTCCTATGCCTTCGTTTCAGGGTTAGTTACTTTTTACGATGACGCGGGGGTGCGTTGCGGTGAAGGGCTATTCAAAGCTGATGCGCTTGCGATCGGCGAGGCGTTTGAGACTGATACTCCGGGAATACGTATTCGCTGTTCGTCGGCAAGCTGGAGAATAGTTGTCAATAACTTGCTGCCGAGGGTCGTTCCGAGCGGACCAGTTTCTATAAGCACAACCCCAAGTCGTTCAGCCTTGAATCTCATTATCAGCGTCGACGGAGAAGAACATCCGATTCAGCTGGATAAACCCATAGTGGTTACTCTGGGAGATAGGCAGCGAACGATTGTTTTGCGTGAGGCTCCCTGAACTGGAAACTCGTCCATGCTTGACCACTGGAAATTTGAGTCTTAGGATGAGTTGGAAAGCACGAACTTAGCGGAAAGCGGGGTAGTATTATGGCAGAGAAGCAGGGAAGCAAATGCGCCCATCCCCCCTGCGATTGCCCGCCTGAAAAAGACAGCAAGTATTGCGGCGAGTATTGCAAGAATGCCGAGAGGGCGCATGTTCAGGAAATAGGTTGTAGTTGCGAACACGACACCTGTCGCTAAACCAACACCGAGAAACCAACACCGAGCTGAGACCTACTCAGGAAAAAGATCTGCTTAAATTCCACTTGGCGACTACCTGTCACTGCGATTGCCATTTGTAATCAATTTGAACCTCAGGGTAAACCGTGCGAACGGCAACATAAGACTTCGCCCAACGCCTCCCTTACAGGGCAGTTTCATATTGTCGCTGCAGGGCGGTAATCTCCGACTTGAGAAGGGTAGAAACTTTAATCTTCTTCTAACGCAGTCGGCCAGCGCAGCAACTGCAAAGGATCAATAGCGCCATTTGGCGCGTTAAAAAAAGCGGCGATGCGAGAAATCGCGGCGCCGTTTTTTTCATTTAACTTGCTGCTGCTCGCAGCAGACAATCAGCAGGCGTTGTTGCAGTGCATGTGAGCGCGTTAAAGTATTGCGAGAGAAGACCGATGCTTGCCACTCTTATCGAACTTCAACGATTGAAGCGTCTGGAGCGCACTGGTTGGACGCTTCGCGGTCTGCCCAACGGTACAGAATCGGTAGCCTCACATACTTTCGGCGTGGGCGTTACCGCAATGATGTTGGCAGATGAGATTAAGGCGCGGGGCCTCGACATTGATTGCGAACGTGTGTTGCGGATGGCCTTGCTACACGATTGGGCGGAAACGCGCGTTGGCGACATGCCGAGAACGGCTGCAAACTATTTTGGCGTCGACATGAGAAAGAAGGCTGAGACACTGGCCTTTGCAGACATCGTTAGCGAAGCTGGGGCCGGCGAGGCGGATTACAAAACTCTCTATCACGATTACGAACAGCGAGACAGCCTGGAAGCACGACTGGTTAAAGCTGCAGATGTGATTGACTTGTTGGTTCAGGCCTTTGCTCTCGAACATGCAGGTGCCAAGGGTCTGGATGAATTCTGGGAGGTTGCCAACGAGTCTGACTTCCAGCTTCCCACAGTTGCAGAGGAAGTCGTTAGAGAACTGTTGCAGTCGTTATTGCGGGCTCGTCGCAACCTCTAGAACGGTGAACTAAGAGGAGCAGATGCCGAAAGACATTTTTGGATCGATTACCTGGCAGAGCGTGCTCATCGGGGTTTTGTTGTTTTTAGTCACCTTCACGATCAGCCTGGCCATAGTCTCTTTCATCCTGGTAAGAATTCCACCCGATTATTTTCACAAGGACCGTCCTCGCGACCTGTGGTCTGACCGGCATCCCGCCGTTCGCTTGCTGGGTCTGTTCGCGAAAAATCTTTTGGGCGTAGTGCTCGTTGTGCTTGGTATCTTGCTGTCAATTCCTGGGGTGCCGGGGCAGGGCCTGTTGACTATCCTGCTTGGAATAATGCTGCTTGATTTTCCGGGAAAGCGCAGGCTGGAACATAAATTAGTAAGCCGACCGCAGATCCTTGCGACGATTAACAGATTGCGGCACAGATTTGGCAAGTCAAGCCTGGTGCTGGAGTAATATCAAACCATGGTTTGTGTTTTCGCTGGAGCGGTGCGCATGTTGTTACTGTTGGAGCCGGAATGCTGCACAAGCGACCCAGGAAAAAGTGGCGCGTTGACAAGGAAAAACGTCTTTGTTAGCTTGAGCCTCTAATTTTTGCGACTGTTGCTACGTGTGGAGCTTTTTCGAGACGCCTGTTCATGCTCAATTCAATTGTTGCTCAGCCCCGCTCGCTTCCCCGGCTGCCACTCCTTCTGACCTTAGTCTTGACATCGATTTTTGCGGGCGGCTGTGGACTCTTCGGCACTCACAAAAAAGTCCAGGTGCCGCAACTCCTCACTCCGCTGGCTGACTCAAATACTGCTCAATTGATTAGCGAAGTTAATCGGCTGGCCGCAATCCGCTCGATCCACGGAAGAGTCGATATCATATTTGAAGACACCTCCTTCGCTGAGGCTGGTATCGCGGAAAAGTATCGCCAGGCTGATGGTCAGCTTACCGTGCAAAGACCCGGCAAGATTTATCTGATCATTCAGGTTCCCTTTATAGCTAAAGACATCGCACAGATGACGTCCAATGGGGAGTCGTTTCGCGTGGCCGTATTGCAAGGCGATGAGAAGTACCGTCGTTTTGTGAAAGGGACGAATAATGCTGTTTACGAAAAACTGGACCTGGACGGACATTCCCCCGAATCTGACAAACGCAAGAAAGGTTTGATGGATGCGAAAGAGGCGGTGAATGCCCTTTCCAACTTGCGTCCTCAGCATCTCACAGACGCATTGATGATCAGCCCGATCCCGGACTCAGCCCAAAGTGGTCTGGCATATGCTCGCGGCGAGTTTTACCAGGAGGAGCCTGACACTGGTCCTCAGGCCAAATCAGGAGTTCGGGTCGTTAGAGGCTATTACATGCTGGAGGAATTTTCTCCGCCGAATTCCGGCGAGTCTCGGCTCTTGCGTCGCTTCTGGTTTGACCGGGTTGGCGGAGTTCGTTTGGCCCGCATTCAAACGTTCAATGATCAGGGCTTATTGATCACAGACGTCTCTTATTGGGACGAGAAACCTTTTGGCGATTCAGCACAAATCCGTCTACCTTCGCGCATTGAAATCACGCGGCCTCACGATCATTACAAGCTGAGCATAGCTTATCAGACTTCTGCCGACGTTGAAATTGATAAGGAATTCAGACCTGAAGCTTTTGTTCTTGAGAACAGATGGCAGTTGCCAGAAGTCGATCTCGACGCTCGGCAGCGCAATAAAGCCGCTGTAACCCCCTGACAGATTCCGCGTGGTAGCTATTAAACCTCTGCCTGTATTAACATCTGGCATCCTGGCTAACCTGCTTGATCCGCGCAAAGCGCAATTCTGGTTAACTAATCGGATTTTTTAACTGCTGATGAGAATCATTCTAAGCGCCGAGAACCTCGTTAAAATTTATCGCGTCGGCAAGGTGGACGTACCGGCGTTGCGCGGGGTTTCGCTCGAGGTCCACGAAGGTGAATTCATGGCCATCATGGGCCCTTCCGGCTGTGGTAAGTCAACAATGCTTCATCTGCTTGGCGGGCTTCTCACTCCGACGACCGGACGGATCATTGTCGACGGCGAGGATTTGACTGCGGCTTCTGATGCTAAACGGACTGACATTCGGCGTCGTAAAATTGGTTTCGTGTTTCAGCGTTTCAACCTTTTTCCAACGCTCACTGCTGAGGGAAACTTGCGTTTGGCTGAACGCATTCATGGTAATGGCGTAGAGGATCCCCAACGTCGCCGGGAAGTGCTCAAACTGCTCGGACTCGAAGACAAGCTTCACCACAAGCCACTGGAGCTCTCTGGCGGCGAGCAGCAGCGCGTAGCCCTGGCGCGGGCGGTCGTAACGCGACCTGCAATCGTATTGGCCGACGAGCCTACCGGAAACCTGGATTCAGAGAATTCCGCGCTCGTTCTCAACATGTTTCAGGAATTGAATTACCGGTTCAACCAGACGATCGTTATGATCACTCACAACCCGGAAGCCGCAGCAATGTGCCGACACATCATACAAATGCGCGACGGGCACATTGTCGAACCTACCACAACTGTGCAGTTATGAACTGCTAACCCTTTGATTTACAGGGCTTCTCGCTCAGGCTAGAATGTGCTGACGCATGCCATGACAAATTGGCGTGCAAATTGCTGGATTACTTAGTGGAAGGCCCTGATACAATTGTTTAGTGTGCTACGAAAGCTGTTCTTTTGGAATTACGCAAGGAACACCTGGCAATGGGACGTTCTGTGCGTTGTTATTTTAATTTTCATCTTTCTGACACCTAAAAGTTGGTTTGAAAATAGCGAACGAAGAGGCTTCCTTGCGCATCAAAACTCCATTGCGTCAACCATGCTGGTTGGCCCGGAACTCATTGAAAATGCGGAGGATAGGGCTCACGTAGAACAGGTCGTGCGAGCCTCTACCGGCCGCAATGATGTTCAGATTCTTAACGTGCGAAGGGTGGTAGACAAGGATGGCAAAACTCGCGCGTATGAGGTTGACATACGTTAGTCATCCCTTATAATTGCAAGGTTTTTTGGGACCCCCGGATTATGCTTTCGGGTTTCGGTTATAATTGAAAGAGTTCTTTTAAGTGTTGAGGAGTTTGTATGAAGAGATTAGTCCCCCTAAGTCTTTTATTGACAGTACTGGCAGGCGTTTCAATCATCAGTTCCCCCAAGGCAACAAACGGGCAGAGTGCGGGATTGGTGAGTTCGGTATTGAGCCGGATGGAACGCAACCGCCAATCGCTAAAATCGCTTAAAGCCAGCCTGAGCATGGAGA
>DASWDX010000255.1:0-5484 GCA_036395055.1 Pyrinomonadaceae bacterium
GTCCTGCGGCGCGCGCGATCCTCACGCACTGCGGCCTCGCTCGCTTCAAGCGAGAGTTGCTTGAAGCAGACGCGTTGTTCCTCCCGCAGATGCTCATCGCGTTCGCGTAACTCCTTAATCAGTTCGGCGAGTCGCGCATCCCCTTGAGCTCTTTGCGCTGCTGCAAGCCTTTGCGTTTCAAACTCAGCGCGAAGTTGCGCGAGTTGAGCGCTTAGCTCAGTGCGGTGCTGCTCAAGCTCAAGTCGCCAAGCTTCCGCATCAGCGTCAATCCGCGCGCGCAATCTTGTCAGGTTCTGCTCGTAAGTCGTCAGCACCTGGAGCATGTCGCGAAGCCCGTGATGGACGGCGGCGTTGAAGTTCAACTGCTCCCAGGTAAACCAGCGGGTCCAGGCTCTAAGTCGCCGCTTGAGCCAGAGTTCGATCCTGGCAGCGAATCCACTGCGATTGCTGACTAGTGGAGGTAACCGGTCCCACGCTCGTGCCGTGGTGGTCAGATAAGAGTTGATGAGGGCCAGATTTTCCGCGGCTATCGTTTCACTGAGTCCTTGCTGGCCACTGCTTCCATTTGTTCCAATCGCCGGTCCGGAGCGAGTCGCCGCCGCAACGTCTTCGCTGGCGCGCTCGCGGGAAAGGACTCGCTCACGTATCTCTCTCAGAATGCTTTCGACTTCCGTTTCAGCCATAGCTAACACTCTCTCGATTGGAAGTGGCCTTGACACTCTGATGCTCCCGAGCATTAACACTGAGCACACGATTGCGCAATGTTACGCTTGCATTAAGGTTGGCGATTCCTTCAATCACGATCATGCTCGTGACTTTAAGAAATAGCGCGGCATCCAGCCAGTCGTATGCCTTTCCGTCACGGCTGTGGACGGCCAGCGAGATCGTATACTGATCGATACCCAGCCAACACTCGAACGCAAAAGTAACCTCGATTATCTCGCCAACGCGCACGACACCAAACTCTAAATTTTGCTCTTTCGTGTTCGTGCCGTAAGCATGAATGCCGTGGGAGTTGCGTATAAGAAAACCAATGACAGGATCGGCTACGTCGTGATTAAAACGCGTCACCACGCGCAACGTTAGCGGCTCGCCGCTCTCAACGATTTCTACCTGCGCGCGCGTAGCATCAGTCAGTTCTGCTCCGATGATCTCAGCGCTCCCGTCGCCGTGCCGGTAAGCATAGCTAACGGCCGCAAGACTTTCGCTCGTCTGAGTAGGCTGTGAACTTGGCGCGCCTGCCTCAGCCTCGTAAGCCTGTTCCCGTTCCATAATGATCTTCTGATAGAGGTTGAGCACATCGGCGGGTTTGCCGTCGGCTATGACACTCCCGGCTTTCAGAAGAATAGCGCGGGAGCACAGGGCACGCACGGCGGCCGCGTCATGCGAAACAAAAAGCACTGTGGCTCCGCGCTCGTGAAGTTCATCAATCCGGCGCAGGCAACGGTGCTGGAAAACTGCGTCGCCGACGGCGAGCGCTTCGTCAATGATCAGAATGTCAGGTTCGACACTCGCGGCAATAGCGAAGGCCAGGCGAACATACATGCCGCTTGAATAGGTCTTAACAGGCTGATAAAGAAACGGGCCGATTTCAGCGAACCGCTCGATAGCGGGAAAGAGCACATCTGTTTCTCGCCGGGTTAGTCCCAGCAAGCTCGCATTCATATAAACGTTCTCAACGCCGGTAAACTCCGGATCGAAACCGGCGCCTAGCTCGAGCAGCGCCGCGATTCTTCCTTCGTGCCAGACGTCGCCATGCGTCGGCGCGAGCGTGCCCGAGATAATCTGCAAGAGGGTTGACTTACCACAACCGTTTGGTCCAACAATGCCAACCGTAGTTCCCGACTCGATCTCGAAGTCAACGTCCCGCAGTGCCCAGAATTCCCGGTGCCGGCGCAGTAGTCCGCGGGTGAGCGATTCCTTCAGGCGATCGCCCGGGCGCTCGTAGATGCGATACTGCTTCGAAACCTTTTCAACGCGCAGTGCGGCCGTCATGCGCTGAATGTAGCAGAAGTGACGAAACGGAAGCCACTTTTGGGGAGCGCAGGTACTGGTTGAGTTTGGCAGCAAGCGATGCGAAACAAAGCTGTGGTCGTGCCCCTACGGCTATGCCGTCTCCTTAGAAACTGCTCTACGTTGGGATTAACTGATAACCCATGGCAAGTGCTTGTTTTTGAATACTATGGAGTCGACGTTGTTGATACTTTTGTTCATAAACCGCCTGACCGCTTTCAACGTAAGCGGAACCGTATTTGAGTAGTGAGTAATAGAGCACGGCAAGCTTGCGGGCAGTGGCAGTGACGGCTTCGGCCTTGCCGACTCTGACTCTGATCCGGCGATAAAAGGCGCCCAGGGCAGTTTTGCTACGCGATAGACTGGCAGCCGCAAGGCGGAAGGCAGCTGCGGCGCGATTGGCACTTCGTTTGGTCTTGCGACTGAGGACTTTACCATTTGATTTCTTTGTGCCTGGGCACAATGCGAGCCAGGAAGTGAAATGCTTCTCACTGCGCCATGGGGTCATGTCAAAACCTGCTTCGCCGGCAAGCGTAAGCAGCGTATCGGCACCCAGGCCTGGGAGGTTGAAGAGATCAACGCCCGTCATCCGATAGAGTTGGCTCCGCACATCAACGCCACCACGCAGGCGGTCTCGGTTGCGGCTCGCCTTATCTTCCGGGGGCGGTTCTTCATCAGTACGTTTTGCCTGGCTGTGCAGATAACTCGCAATAGCTGCTTCGCATTCAGCAATCTTTGCCTGATAGGTTTCGTACAAAGAAACGGCTTGGCTGAGTGCAAAGAGGTGTTCTTCCCGATAATTTCCCACCAGCGATTTGGCAATGGTGGCGGCGGAACTCTGACAGCGGTAGTTGCGATGCTTGGCCAAAACTTTCGCGTCGCGCTGGCCAGCAATAATGGCCTTGATGATCTTCATCCCGGTGAGGCCGGTAATGTCTGAGACGACGTTATGTAAAAGCAAATTCATTTGCTGCAGCGCTTTCTGCATGTGTTGAATATGCATCGAGGAAGCTTGGACCAGCATTTCACGTTGGCGCATGTAACCGCGCAAAACACAGATCTGATCAGTGGGCCGAAACGCCCCGGCCAACAGGCCGTAGGTATGAAGCTGCTGCAGCCACTGACAATCAAGCACATCTGACTTGCGCCCGGAGACATTCTTGACCTGCCGCGCATCCACCAACTTCACCTCAAAGCCGCGTTGCTCCAGGATCTCGAACAGCGGGATCCAATACACGCCGGTTGACTCCATCGCTACGGTAGTAATACCGCACTTCGTGAGCCAGTCAGCCAAAGTATGGAGATCGGTGGTAAAGGCGCCAAACTCTCGCACCGAAACTTCATCGCGCCCGCTGGGTACCGCTACTACATGCCGGTCCGATCCGACATCAATGCCCGCGGCATTTAGATTAACCTGCTGTAAGTGCTCCGGCAGATCAGTGACTTTGAATTTCTTTCGCTGCTTGCGTCGTGACATGCTCTTGGCTCCCTCATTCTTTCTGCTGAAGATTAACGTCACAGGCGCAGGGGACGAATATCGCAATCTCCTTAACGGGATCGTAACCATTCTTGAGAATGAGTACGTCACCAATGGTATAAACGCCAACCCTGAGACCAAACTGATGTACGGGCAACTAAGGCACCAATCGGCAACCGGCCTTCACGACCTGTAACGTACCGTCATGCTAACATCGCCCGGCTTCTCTTTGACATGCATCACAGAGTTTCATACTCGTATACGCTCGCCGTTCTTCAGGCGAGCGGCAGAACTAATGTGCGGCGGTGGCTATGCCCCGCCGTCACTGGCCTCTTTGTCTTGGGGGCTGTGCCCCCGGGGCGGAGCCCCAACAATCAAAAGCGGCTTTGACGGAAGGGCATAGCCGCTTCCGCACATCAGGCGGCGAAGCCGTCGCGACGAATCCCATTGCTGCTTCAGATGTGCTCGCAAGCTCGCGGTCTCAGTGAAGACAAAGGAAAAAGGGAGCGCCTGTCGCTCCCTTTCCCGTTTGCCAGTTAGCTTTCGCTATTGGACTTGCTTATATGCCAAAGCGTTGACGATATTCGCCTGACAGGATGAAGGACTTCACCATCTCGGCATCAACGAAGTTGCCATTGAAGGAATTCAATTTGTTGAGCCAGAAGTTGAATCCGGACACGTCCGGATCGCGCCGCAGGTAGCCGGCGTATTCCATGAATACGAACGCTCGGTTGAACTCGCGCAGCTTCAACTCCTCGGCTTCAGCAACCTTACGCAGGATGGTGGCCCGAGTTTCCGTTCCCCCATTCAGACCCGCTACGAGCTTATCGCGGAAGGCCGTCTCGGCGGGGAAATTGCCACGTATCTCACCACCGCCAAACTGAACGGTGTGGAAGTTGATGTATGCGTGCCCCGTCCGGAGGTTCGAAAGCTGCGCGGCGAGCGTAGTGCCGTTGCCTTCGGGCGCGTCCCATTTGCCGAAGAAGTTGCCTCCAACCCCGCTCGGGAGCGGCCCGAACACCTGGTCGTTCGGGTTGTTATCGTTGAACGGTTGGCCGAAGAAACCCCAGACGACAGGCGCATTCGTGGTCGGAGTGACCGTCGCCGAAGCATGAATATGTGCTGCGGTCAGGTTGTCGTTCGTGTCGCTCGTCTGCGTAAAGGTCACATCGATATTGTTGATTGTTGCTGTGAACGTCATGGCTGTCTGTGCGGTGTTGAAGAGGAACTTCGCTGTGCCGAAGGACGCCGGCCGCGCGGCCCCCGTGGTGGTCGTCGGTACAGCCGGCGGGTTCTCCGCTGCGTTGGTTAAAGTCGTGACGAACAGCCTTTGGTTGGTTGGGTCGAGGCCGGCGCTCGCCAGTAGCGCATCGACGTATTGCTCGTTGGTCATAGTCGACGGATACTTAGTAACAAACTCAGGGCGGGTGACGAAGTCATTAAAGAAGGCGACCGTATTCGCTTCGAGCACTGCGTCCGCACCGGGAGCCCCGACGACGAAGTCCTTTTGCAGTGCCTGCGTGTCGCGTTCAAAGGTACCGTACAAGACCGGCACAGGTGGGCCACTACCCGGCAGCAGGCCGAAAGCTGCCCTGTGAGTCAGATACGCCTCCAGCCCGGTTCGCTGGAATTCGATAGACAGGAAGAAAGCCGCGCTCACGTTGATGCGTCTGAGATCACGACAAGCAGCATCTGCGCCACACGACTCAATCTGGGTAGCCCAGAAAACTAAACCGGCCGCGTCCGGTTCGCGGTTGAGGAAGTCGAGGTAGTGTTGGCGAACGAAGAAAAAGGACCCGTCAATCGGATTCGTCGTCGGTGCCCCCGTATCATTGTCGGTAATTGTGAGCTCAGCAGTATTTGGACTGCCCAAGCCGACGCCCGCGCCCGTTGGGTTCGAAAGAGCAAGGTCAACCGTCTCGTCATTTTCGTCGAAGATGTCATTGACGATCAGGATGCGGAAAGTTTTAGAAGTCTCTCCGGGATTGAAGGTG
>DASWDX010000256.1:0-3659 GCA_036395055.1 Pyrinomonadaceae bacterium
GTTTTCGAGATGCTCAAGCAGGCCTTCAACATGATCTACCTCGAGCGAGCAACCGACGCACTGATGCGCCGCGCCGGGCCCCATCATGAAGTGTTTGATGAAGAGTTGGCTCCGGCCGTCGAACAATTCAGCCAACGTGACCTTTCCTTCTGGGGCGTCGAAAAGATACTCCTTTTCCACTTTCACCCAGGGAAGCTCCAGACGGTGCCGGGTTATTTCATCGCGCAAGTGCGTCAGCGCCTTCTCGCGTTTCAGCAGATCCTTGCGAGCAACCAGCCACTCTGCCTGCGAGACGATTTTATGGTGCCTTATGTCGCTAACATCTGTTCTTTCGGGTTCCATTGTTTCGATTTGCATTTTGTTCTCCTCCAGTTTCCTCGGTTTGATGATTTCGTTTGGATTTCCAACCAAGTTTCTTCAGGGCCAAGGCTGCTAAGCCGCCAGTTGAACTTGCTCCAACTGCCGTCAACAGCGCGGTTGTTATACAGGCTGGGCACATGGTTGGTTTTGTTTCACCTTCACCTAGTACGACGAATGGGGAACGGCGTTTTGGACATCTTCACTTTGCGGTATTAGCGCGCTAGCGGCTTCTCCCTGCCCATTTATCTCCTTACAAATTTGAGCGCCACTGAGTTCAGGCAGTAGCGAAGATGAGTCGGAGCGGGACCATCATTGAACACATGACCAAGATGGGACCCACAACGCGCGCATCTTACCTCATCGCGTGTCATTCCAGCGCTTGTATCCGTGGTTACAGTTACTTTATCTCTGGCCAGAGGCGCATAGAAACTGGGCCAGCCAGTGCGGGACTCAAATTTCGTGTCCGAGCCAAACAGCTCGTTTCCGCACGCAGCGCAGAGATAAATTCCTTTTTCGTGATTATTCCAATACGCGTTTTTGTATGGCGCCTCTGTTTTGGCTTGGCGCAGGACCTGAAATTGGCCGGGAGTTAGGATCTTTCGCCATTGGCCATCACTCAATGTCACCTTTTGCGTCATCGGAGACTCAATTTGCTGCCGAATTCGAGCGGCTTGTGCGTCTTCCGCCATGCAGAGGTGGACGGGTAAAATATAGAGCAGAAACAAGGGCAAAGGTTTCATTCTGGCAGCGTTCGGGTATCGATCATTAGCTTAAGGTTTCTTCAGGCCGAGTTTCTTCAGCTTCGGTTCTATTATTTGCCGGACGTACGGATTGTTTGGGTTTTTCCGGCAGAAGTTCTGATGATTTTCTGGCGCCGGACGAAATGATCCAGCTCGAGTAATCTCGGTTGCGATCGGTTTTGAATATGATTTTTGCGCCTGTATCTTCGATTTCTCGGCTGCCGCCCGTTGTTGATCATCGGCGTAAAAGATGACCGAGCGATATTGCTTCCCAGTGTCCGGCCCCTGTGCATCGACTTCGGTCGGATCATGCGCCCGCCAGAACAGATTGAGCAGCTTGTCGTAGCTGGTTTTAGCGGGATCAAACGTGACTTGAACGGTCTCGGCTTTTTGCATGTAGCCCGAGACTACCGAGGTCACGCCCGGCGCTTGTTGAAAAACTGCTTCCGTGCACCAAAAACAACCGCCTGCAAAGTAGGCTACATTTGCCTGGCTACTTTGCGTCTGCGGACAGAACGCCACGCCCAAGAGCAAGATCAGCGGCAGAAATCGAAAGAACGACTTGGATTTACATTTGACCGATGACGAACCACAAAGCTTCCACATAGTACATCAACTCTTCGGTATCGTCTGATGTAGCAATGGCCACTTGAGAGAAGACGATAATGCCAGTTGCGCTTTGGAATACGCATGCAAATTGAAAGGAATTGCAGGAACCGGGGGAAAATCGGCATGTCCAGGAGCGAATCGCCTCTGAAGAAACGGCGACGACGTTCAATCATCGCGTTTGAATTGATTCGGCTCGACCGAAGCGCAGCCGAACCTTTGCACGAGCAACTCTATCGCCAAATTCGCGATGAGCTGAAATTGGGCGCCTTTGCCGATACGGCGTCGCGGCTTCCTTCCTCTCGAGCTTTGGCTATTGACCTGGGAATCTCAAGACTGACCGTTAGCGTCGCATTTTCAAAGCTTCACGCAGAAGGCTATCTGTGCTCGAAAGCCAGATCGGGGACGTTTGTGGCGAATCCGCTCCCTGAAAGTTTTTTGACTGCTGACAAACTCGCTACCGAACGAGTCCGCCGCGGCGGACCGAAAGCATATCGGCCAGTCGAGCATCGAGCTCGCGTCTCCGAGCGGGTAAGATCTATTCCAGATCAACGTGCAGGGACACAGTTTGATCTCGGAGCGCTGGGCGCCGGGGCGGGCATTTCGCTGGTTCCCGGACTTCCGGCAGTCGATGAATTCCCCATCGATATTTGGGAACGGCTCAGAGCCCGAGTGCTTGCACAAAAGGGCACTCATTTGCTCCGTCATGCATCGAGTCGTGGTGACGCGGATCTGCGTAAAGCAATTGCCACGTACCTGTGTGATTTTAGAGGCGCACGCTGTCATCCAGATCAAGTCCTAATCGTCGGAGGAATGCAGCAGGCGATGCTGATCAGCGCCATGGCGCTGCTGGATCCGGGCGAGCCTGTGTGGATGGAAGACCCCGGTTTTCATCAGGCGCGCAGAGTTTTTACCTTAGCAGGCGCTAAAGTGGTTCCGAAGTCCTTGGACCACGAAGGAATTGTGATTGCGCGATCGCCAAGAGAAAAGCAGCCAAAAATCATCCACATAACGCCTTCGCATCAATATCCGCTTGGCATGACAATGAGTTTCGAACGCAGAACAGGCCTGCTCGATTTTGCGCGCTCTCACGATGCATTTGTTTTTGAAGACGACTTTTACGCGGAGTTCCGGTTTACCGGACCGCCACTCCCTTGCTTGCAGGGGATCGACGATTTCGGGCGCGTCATTTACGCGGGGACGATGAGCAAAATTCTTTATCCTTCTTTGCGACTGGGCTACGTCGTCGCGCCAGAGGCGTTGATCGATCCGTTGGTAAAGATCCGCAGCACAATGGACCAACATTCATCGGCGATTGATCAGGCTACGCTGGCGCGTTTTATCACCGAGGGATTTTTTCTCAGTCACATTAAACGAATGCGGAGAATCTACGCCGAGCGGCGAGAAGCCTTTGTCAAACATTTCAATGAGTTGCTCGGTGATCGTTTTACTTTGCAGGTTCCGGAAGGCGGATTGAATATGGTCGCGTGGCTAAAACGAGAGGAAGAGTTCCCGGCGATTAGCCGTGTTTCTCTTGAGATCGGAGTCAAGCCTTCACCGTTATCGTTTTACTGCATTCGCGCCACCCCTAAGCCGGCGTTCGTCTTCGGGTTCGCCGGTTGGACACCGGCCCAGATTCGAGAAAGTCTGGTCAAATTCGCGTCGTCACTCCACAGGGTGGGGATTCGTTAGGCAAAGCAAGGGGTAGCATGTCTAACAAGAAATCGGACCCAAAGAAAAGGCGCAGGCGTTCGATCATCGCGTTCGAGATGATTCGACTTGATCGCACATCCAACGAACCGCTACACCAACAACTTTATCGCCAGATTCGTGACGAGTTAAGATCGGGCAGCTTTGGCGATGGCGCCTCCCGGCTTCCTTCCTCACGCGCGCTGGCTGCCGACTTGGGCATCTCCAGACTAACGGTCAACCTTGCGTTCTCAAAGCTTCACG
>DASWDX010000257.1:0-13524 GCA_036395055.1 Pyrinomonadaceae bacterium
TTGGCAGTGTCGAGAAAAAACTTCATAAAGACCTCCAGAATATCATTCCGAGCAATCCGCGGCAGTTAATTGGAAGCGGCTCGGGCTGCGTCGCAAACTGTATTGCGCAAGACTCCAATTCCGTCTATTTCAACTTCACAAGTATCCCCATCGTACAGCGGTGAAACGCCCGCTGGCGTTCCCGTAGCAATCAAGTCTCCGGGATAGAGAGTCATGATGTCAGCCAGGTATCGAATCAGGAAGGGAACTGAAAACGCCATGTCAGCCGTACGGCCTTCCTGCTTAACAATCCCATTCACGCGAGTCGTAACCATCAGGTTGAGCGGATCCGCTCCAGTTACAATGAAAGGACCCACCGGACAAAAGGTGTCAAAAGATTTCGCTCGCGTAAACTGAACGTCCTTGCGTTGCAAATCACGAGCGGTCACATCATTGACACAGGTGTAGCCCAGCACAAATGCGAGCGGATCTTCGCTACTCGTGAGTTTTCGCGCCCGTCGGCCAATCACTACTCCGAGCTCGCCTTCATGTTCAACTTGCTTCGACTGGGCCGGCAGTTCGATGCAGTCGCCACTGCCAATTACCGCCGAAGGAGCTTTAAGAAACAGCAACGGTTCGTCCGGCATTTTATTTCCCAGTTCTGCCGCGTGTTCGCGATAGTTCCGTCCGACGCAAACAATCTTTGAAGGCGCAACCGGCGCGAGGAGTTTGACGTCAGACAGGGCGATTGCCTCGGCCGTGCGGGCGGATGGAAAGGACTCAATCGTTTCGCCTGCAATCAGCGGCAGAACCGACTGACCCTCTACAATCCCAGTGCGTGACGTCGACATGTCAAGAGTGGTGAAACGACAGATAACCATAAGTGCTAACTTTATTCGTCATTGTTGAGCGTCTCGGAACGAACCCCGCCGCTGGGGTTATGGCACAGTTTCGGAAACTACGTCGGACGGTTGACTAACATTGCCTGCCTGATCGACCGCCGTCAGATAGTAGTAATACTTTTTGCCAGACTCAACTTTCTCATCCTGAAAAGTTGTCCGCGTAAGCAGCGCGGCGTTTAATCTATTCCATTGGTCCTTTGGCAGATCCGGGTCAGTCGAACGATAAATGTTATAGCCCGCGATGTCTGCCTCAGGATTTGCCGGGAAGAATATTGAAAGTCGTCCTGGCGCGGGCGCCACCGACGGCGTTGCCGGCGCCGATGGCGGGAAGATATCGCGAGGAGAAACAGTAATCGAATTTGAATTCACGCTTTCAACCTGAGCGCCTTCAGTTCCCAGTGAAACGGAGCGCACCACGTAACGATAGCTTTCGCCAAACTTAAAGTTCTTATCCTGGTACTGTGTCCCTGAAACCAGCGAATCATTAATTGGTATCTGGCTGTTAACATTTTCCGACTCTTCCACTCGATAGACGTTGTAGCCCAGCAGATTCACTGGAGTTGAGCCGTCGATGTTGGCTGCAGGAGGCTGCCACGAGATCGTAATAGCGTCCTCCACAACCTCCTTATCAGTGGCACTCAGCGTCGGCGGCTGCGCGACGCGTGCGGCCGGCTCCAGCAGAAGGAAGTTGGAAAACGCGGCGCGTTGACCGGATGCGTTTACATAGCGAATCGCATAACGCAAACGTGCTGGCTCGCCGGCAAGTTCCAGCGTGTCCGTGTAACTCAAAACATCCGTAGCCTTCTTGATCTCGTCGTAGGTTACAGAACCGATCAATGTCGATCGGGTCGCAAACTCTTCTTCCGTCAGCCCCAGCGGCGCACGCGGTTTTTCTGCCAGCCGGTAAACGTCGATGCGACGAATACTCTGCACGCTTTCATCCGAAGCGTTGCGCTGCGGCGCGGGCCACGTCAAGATCACCTGGTTTCCGCGCTGGACTCCCGACAGCAGCTCCGTCCGCTGCTGCACGCGCTCGATTGGTGGTAATGGTGGTCGCCGCTTCCCGCAGTTGGAAATCAACATCATCGCGGGCAGCAGGAGCATCAGCAACCACAGCCCCTGCATACGCGAACTCCTGAACGCCCCCCGGAGAGCTGACGAGAAACCTCTAAATCGAAAATGAAAAGGGAAGGGCACGACGCGCAGAATAAATGGTTTCACAGAATGTACCGGCTGAGGTCCTGATCCTTAACAGTTTCTGAGAGCATGGCTTCGACATAGGAGGCGTCGATTCGTTGGTTTTTTGGTTCCAGATCGGGTCCTTCAAAACTAATTTCTTCCAGGAGTTTCTCCATTATCGTTTGTAACCTGCGAGCACCGATATTTTCTGTGTGCTCGTTTACTCGGGCTGCAAAATTCGCTATGGAAGCAATGGCGTCGTCGGTAAACTCGATGACCACATCTTCCGTGGCCATCATGGCCTGATACTGTTTGATTAACGCGTTTTTGGGTTCAGTGAGAATGCGCTTGAAGTCATCAACAGTCAGCGATTCCAGTTCCACGCGAATCGGAAAGCGTCCCTGCAACTCCGGAATCAAATCCGAAGGTTTTGAGACGTGAAAAGCGCCCGCGGCAATGAAGAGAATGTGATCAGTTCGAACCATTCCATAGCGTGAGTTTACGGTAGTGCCTTCGACAATGGGCAGAATGTCTCGCTGCACTCCTTCGCGTGAGACGTCCGGACCATGGCCCGACTCTCTCCCCGCAATTTTATCGATCTCATCCAGAAAAATAATGCCGGAAACTTCTACGCGTTCGATCGCGGAACGCGCTACCTGATCCATGTCAATCAGCCGTTCCTCTTCCTCTTGCATCAGATGCTCCATTGCCTCATCCACTCGCATCTTTCTCTGTTTGGTGCGGCCCTGGAAGAGATTTCCCAACATGTCCTTCATGTTGATACCCATCTCTTCTACGCCCTGCGGCCCCGCCAGCTCAATCACCGGGAAGTTTTTTTCGCGAATCTCGATTTCAACCAGACGGCTATCAAGTTTTCCGCTGCGCAGTTGTGTGCGAAGTTTTTCTCGCGTGCGCTGAAACTGATCTTGCGCGGCCGAGTCAGTAGCCACTTCCGAACTTCCTTCTTCAGTCGTGGCAGCCTCGAAGTCATAAAAACTGGAGCTCGAACGTGGCGGCGGCAGCAACATATCGAGGATTCTTTCCTCGACATTCAGCTCTGCTTTTTCGGCGACTTCATCGATCTTTTCCTGCCGGGTCATGTCTACCGCGATTTCCGTGAGGTCCCGAATCATGCTTTCCACGTCACGGCCGACATAGCCCACCTCAGTAAACTTGGAAGCCTCGACTTTCAGAAAGGGAGAGTTAGACATGCGCGCCAGACGGCGGGCAATCTCGGTTTTGCCTACGCCCGTCGAACCGATCATGATCATGTTCTTCGGCATAACGTCCACGGCCATCTCGGGCGGTAGCTTCTGCCGGCGGATGCGATTACGCAAAGCAACCGCAACCGCGCGCTTAGCGTTGCGTTGCCCGACTACGTGCTTATCCAACTCGGCAACAATCTGACGCGGCGTCATCTCGTCGAGCCGAATTTCTTCATCAACTTCACCTTCAAGATAAATAACCATTTTGAGTTCAATAAATCCTTATTAGCTGAGCGGACACCTGCCCTATCTGTGACGATTACAACTCTTACAACTCTTCAACAACAATATTTTGATTAGAGTAAATACAAATGTCGCCCGCAATCCGCAGAGCCTCAACCGCGATCTCGCGTGCTGACAAGTCAGTATGCTTCGCGAGCGCTCTGGCCGCCGCCAACGCAAATGATCCACCCGAACCGATCGCCAGCACTCCATCATCCGGCGCGATCACGTCACCATTGCCTGACAACAAAAACGAACTTTTATTATCGGCGACAACAAGCAGAGCCTCGAGATGACGCAGCACTTTGTCAGTGCGCCACTCCTTGCTAAGTTCGATCGCCGCCCGCTCGAGGTTTCCGTGATACTGTTCCAGCTTGCTTTCAAACCTCGTCAGCAGAGAAAAGGCGTCGGCGGTGGCTCCAGCGAAGCCCGCCAGTATACTATCGTTGTAGAGCCGGCGAACCTTCTTAGCGTTTGCTTTCATGATCGTTTCGCCCAGTGTGACCTGACCGTCACCAGCAAGTGCGACGCGATCCGCTTTGCGGACGAGCAACACGGTCGTGCTGCGAATGCCTGGAGTTTCTTTCGTCATTTTTGGTAACGGCCACTATAGGAATTCGTTTGAATGCAAGTCAAGGAGCGGTTCCGAAGGCTGACTCGGCTTAGATTGCAGGCCTTTGTTTCGGCCGTTTCAGATGGTGTCACTGTTTTAGGCTATGATAGTTTGAGACGTAACGCATGTATGCGCAAACTATGCTGAAAAACCCCGAAGAAACAAAATCGATAAGCCGATGCCGCCCACGCATCGGCATAACGATGCGGCTTGAGTTTGAGACTGATCGCTTTTACCTTTCTCGTCACTACAGCGAAGCTGTGGAGGCGGCAGGTGGCGCGCCCGTGCACATCAGTTTGATACCACGGCCGGATTATATCTCCACCGTAATGGATAATCTCGATGGCTTATTGTTGCCGGGCAGCGATTCCGACGTCGACCCTATGCGCTACGGTGCTGAGCCACATCCGAATTTGGGCAGCGTGCATCCGGTTAAAGATGAAACAGATTTGTTAGTTCTTGAAGAAATCGAGCGGCGCGGCATGCCTTTGTTTGCGATCTGTTTCGGCATGCAGGCGCTGAATGTGTCCCGAGGCGGAACGTTGATTCAGGATATAGCTTCGCAACTACCGAAAGCCATCAAACATCAGCAGGGCGCACCCCGCGATCGTCCATCGCATGCAGTCAAGCTGGACAACGCGAGTTTTTTGTCCTCGCTGGCGCAGGGCCAACTTGCTCTTGTCAACAGTCATCACCATCAGGCAGTAGATAAAGTTGGCAGGGACTTAATGGCGACAGCCTGGTCCTCCGATGGATTAATCGAAGCTGTCGAAGATAGCCGGCCGCAACGCTTTGTTGTCGGCGTGCAGTGGCATCCAGAGTTAGGGTGGCAGGAAGACAAGCTGTCGCAGGCTTTGTTCAACCACTTCGTAGCCGCTGCCAATGAATACCCTTCTGCACTTGAGAGGGAAACGATTGAAAAAGCAGCAGCTGCGGCGATGGAAGAGGATGCCACAAACGTAATCTGGACTAGAGAGAAGCGCGCGAGTGAATCTCGCTAACATATTTGCTGTCAGGCCGATCTGTCCAACCCACTTGAAGTCAAATGGGGTTTAGTCCCTTTGTGAGTAGAGCTGAGGTTTTACGTTAACTCAAGTAAACTTGAACGCCGAAGGTATGACCCGAAGACACGTGAAACTCGGACTTGAGATATTACTTGAAGGACCGGCAACCTTGCTGCAAGGGTCACGCGTCGGTTTGATTTGTAACCAGGCATCGGTGAACCATAAGTTTGTCCACGCCGCTGACCTTTTTTATGAACATCCGGGCGTCGATCTCCGAGCGCTGTTTGGTCCGCAGCACGGAATTCGCGGGGATGTTCAGGACAACATGATTGAGACCGAACACACGGTCGACAGGGAAACCGGTCTGACCATCCATTCCCTTTACAGCGAAACGCGTGAACCCACCAAGGCTATGCTGGACGACGTGGATGTGCTTGTGTTTGATATGCAGGACGTGGGCTGTCGCATTTACACTTTTGCCTATACGATGGCGAATTGCATGGCGGCTGCGCGCAAATTTGGGAAGAGAGTTATTGTTTGCGATCGCCCTAATCCAATCAATAGCCTGGCCGTTGCCGGCAACGTGTTGGAGCCGGAACACTCATCTTTTGTTGGTCAGTTTCCCATTCCCACGAGACATGGCATGACGCTGGGTGAGCTCGCACTAATGTTCAACCAGCACTTTGACGTTAACTGTGGGTTGGAAGTTGTGAAAATGCAGGGCTGGGAGCGAAGCCTCTGGCACGATCAGACAGATGCGCCGTGGGTAATGCCTTCGCCAAACATGCCCACGCTCGACTCGGCAACCGTGTTTCCCGGGACAGTCCATTTCGAGGGAACGCAATTATCAGAAGGGCGGGGGACTACGCGACCTTTCGAGCTTATTGGAGCCCCATACATCAATCCCGAAAGCTATGCTCATATCTTGAATGAGCTGAATCTACCCGGCATATTCTTCAGGAGCTGTATCTTCAGGCCTACCTTTCAGAAACACGGCGGAGTGAGTTGCGGCGGTGTGCAGATTCATGTAACCGATCGAAATGTATTTGAGCCTGTCCTCACCGGAGTAGCGATGGTGAAGATTGCTCATGATCTGTATCCTACGGAGTTTCGCTGGAAGGAACCGCCTTATGAATACGTTTATGATCGGAATCCTTTCGATGTGATAGCGGGCACTTCAAGTATTAGACTAGCTATTGAGAGAGGTACTGGCCTCCCTGACATTCAGGCCGCCTGGACCGAAGGTTTGGACGCGTTTAAAAAAGCTCGCGAGCCATACCTGCTTTATTAGTTTTGTTCATGTGAGTCTTTAAAAGTCGGGATGCCGACCGTTAAGGTTTGAAATTAAGTCTGAAAGGCTTCACGACTTTGGTTAAGGTGGAACTTTAATAGTGGTAAGTGCGGCGCTCGTGGCCCACATGTTGATAGGCGATGGAGGTTGAATTGAAGAAGGTCGACACCACACACTTAGAATCGGCTCCTGCCAGGGCGTGGCTCATGGGTCTCGCGGGATGGTTGGTGCCCGGTCTCGGGCATCTCCTGCAGGGGAAGTGGGGACGGGCTCTCCTTCTCGGTGGGGCAGTTTGGGTTTGTTTTATTTCCGGCTTCATGATGGGCGGTCATCTCTTTAGATTCGACGCCTCGGAACAAGGCATTTCATCGCTGCTTCAAATTCCCCCGATGGTCGGCGATCTTGGTAGCGGCCTTCTTTACATCGTTTGCTGGGTGAAGGGAGTTGGCTTTTCACATGGACCGCAGCAGGCGGCACTCCCAACTTTCGAGTATGGTTGGACATTTTTGCTCGTGGCGGGACTGCTCAATTATCTTTCCATGCTTGACGCGTTTGATATCGCCGCAGGGAGAAAGTCATGAGACATTTTTTAGTGGTGACAGCCTTTGCGGCTTTGGCTGCTGTCGTTTTCGGCACAGTCACAAGAGACTCCAACCGCGACCGCTTTATCTATGGCCTGAAGGTCTTCGCGGAGTTTATGTTGATTGGACTCGTGCTGGCCTGGGTACTCTATTTCATCCCTTTCTAAAGAACTTCTTGCGGAAATCAAAATGGCTTTGCTTGAGACCGAGACGTTGGTATTACGAACCTATAATTTTGGCGAAGCCGACAAGATCGTTGTTTGCTTGACACATTCGGCGGGACTCATTCGTGCGGTTGCCAAGGGCTGCCGTAAGCTTAAGAGTAGGTTTGGCGCGGCGTTGGAACCGTTCACAGTTGCGAAGATTGCCTACTACCAAAAGGAGAATCAGGAACTCGTTTCACTGAACCAGGCTGAGATCGTGAAGTCACACTTCGCTCTGTCCGGAAATGCTGAAACGCTCACCGGCCTCGCCTACATGGGCGATCTCGTAATCGAGTTTTCTCCGCCCTACGAGCCCAACGAGCGACTTTATCGAATGGTCAAAGCCTGTCTCGCCGCGATCAGCGAATCGCAAGTGGACCTGCAAGTTATCCTGAGATACTTCGAAATCTGGCTGCTTAAACTTGAAGGGTACCTCCCAGATGTCCGGAATTGTGGCGAATGCCATCGACTCTTTGATGAAAAGGAGTTGGCCTATATGAACGCGGATCTTGTGTTTCGCTGCCGCGGCTGTAGTCACAGCACCGGCATTACCTTGTCGAGGAGACTGCAAACACAACTGCGCGCCACACAGCGGCTGGCGCCTTATGCGTTTGCGCAGGAATCACGAACAGTGCCCGAGAGTATTCATCGCGAAATGGCCGAACTAACACATCAACTTATTGGGCGCGTACTGGAACGACAACCCCGCCTAAGATCCACCTTTCAGTGAGCAACGCCCACCAACGAAACAAACTCTTGAGAACTTACATTTAATGTTTAGCAGCAGGAAATTAATCGCAGGCTACGTTCTTCAGAGCGCGCTACCCTACGTTCTGCTTGCGCTGGCGTTGTTGACTGCCATTCTCTTTACGCAACAAACAGGTCGCTTCGCGGAGTTGGCGCTTTACAATGACTTGCCATTGTCACTGGCCGCTCAGATCGCGGCGGCCCTTCTACCCAACGTACTGATACTGACACTACCTGTTGCTGTTCTCGCGGGTATCATCATCGGCTTTTCCCGGATGGGGAGTGATAGCGAGATCATCGCGATTCGCGCCGCCGGCGTTGGCACCTGGAGCCTTCTCTGGCCGGCTTTGCTCATCGGTCTCCTGGCAACGGGCGCGACCACTTTTCTCCATCTTAAAGAGGCTCCTCGGGCTGCGCGTGACCTTCGCCAAGCTGCCCTGAGGGGTGCCCTGCGAAAGCTGGATTCGCCCGTGGAACCGCGCACCTTCAATACTGAGATTCCCGGTTACGTAATCTACGTAAGAGACGGCGACAAGAGCCAGGGCTCCTGGGGCCGCGTTTTCATTTACGCGCAACAGCCCGATGGCTCAATCAGAGTGGTCACCGCTCGATCCGGGAGAATTGATTCTTCTAATGAAAAGGCAGAACTGGTATTGAGCGATGCTGTTGCGATGAAAATTCCGCCCGTCAGCGCCGATCGGAATTACGTAGTGGAGCGGTTAGACCAACTGCGCATATCAATAAACACCGGGCGCGCGGCCTTGCTTGAACGCGCGGGCCGGAAGGATCTGCAAACCGAAGAGTTGGATTGGAACGACCTGAGCATACAAGCTCGCTCCAGCTCAGTTGATGAAAAAAGGGAGGCGGAAAGGACCATTAACCGCCGATTAGCTCTGTCCACCGCGCCGTTTGTTTTTGCGCTCTTTGGCGGCTTGTTAGGAATGCGAGTCAGACGCGGCGGTCGCGGCGCGGGCATTCTTCTTTCACTCGCCGTGGTGATTGTTTACTACCTAATCACCCTACTCGGTGAATCTCTCGCCCGGACCAATGCTGTCTCAGCCATCTTTGGGGAATGGATGGCGACCGGCGCGATACTTTTCTTGAGTTTGGTACTCCTGCGTTTCAACAGTATTCCCAGACTGGCACTGGCCAGGAAATTCCGAAAGAAAAGACCGGCCCATTACGAAGGTGATGAGCACAAGACAACTGTACCAGAGCATACAGTGGGCGCCGGACGCTCCGGCTTTCCTAGTTTGCTTGATGCGAGTCTCTTCCGCACGCTCACTATAAGTTTTTTGCTCGCGTTCGTATCCTTAGTTTCTATTTTTATCATCTTTACTCTATTCGAGCTTTGGCGCTTTATTGGAATTAACGATGTTCCCAGCGGCGTCGTCGCGAGGTATCTACTCTTTCTTCTGCCATTGGTCGCGGTAGAACTTTTTCCCGCCGCCATGTTAATCACGGTGCTGATCAGTTATGCGCTGCTGGCGCGTCGCAGCGAAGCCGTTGCATGGTGGGCATCTGGCCAAAGCGTATATCGGCTGATGATGCCCGGTCTGTTGTTTGCCGTGGCAGCAGGCGCCGGTAGCTGGCTGGTCCAGGAACGTCTGATGCCTTCCGCAAACGTGAAGCAGGAAGCATTGCGGACGCGAATCAGAGGCGGTAAACCGCGCGCGATTACGGGCACTGGCCGGCAGTGGCTAGCTTCAGTAGAAAATCACCGGTTGTATTCATATGAATTCGATGAGCAGGCTGGAGTCTTGAATGAGCCCACGGTCTATGAACTCGACGATGACGCGGTGCACTTGAGGCGAGTGACAACGGGCAAACTCGCAATGTGGACCGCAACTAATCAAATGATGATTAAAGATGCCGAGACGGTTAACTTGCAGGGAATGACAGTAGACAGGCAAACCGAAGAGGAAACGCAGCTTGCAGGAGTGGATTCGCCACAGGTCTTCAGGCCTACTGTTGATAAGCCTTCGCAACTCAGCGTGGCTGCTTTAAAGGTTTACCTGAAAGCATCAAGACAGCGGGGAGTTGATGTGGCCGCTCTGGCAATCGCGCTTCAACGCAAATACGTTAATCCGTTCAGTGTCGTGGTGATGGCATTCATCGGGATGCCGTTGGCATTGGCATTTGGGAGACGCGGAGCCATCGTGGCGTTGTGTGTCGCGGTTGGCGTGAGTGTGGCTTACTGGGGAATTGGCGGGGGGTTCCAACAATTAGGAAATCACGGCTTGCTGCCTCCCGAAGTGGCAGCGTGGTCACCGCCGGTGATCTTCGCGGCAGCCGGGACCTACTTTCTTTCTCGCGTACGAACCTAGACTTACGTTCCAGTTTCCCAACTCGAAATGTATTCGAGCTGTTCAGCTGTCAGGGTATCGATAGCGAGCCCAAGAGCTTGCAGCTTCAAGCTGGCGATTTCCGTATCTACTTCCGGCGGTAGGAGGTGGACACCGGGCTTGAGCTCACCTTTGCGCTTCACGAGATATTCAACTGAAAGCGCTTGATTCGCGAAGCTCATGTCCATAACGCTGGCAGGATGACCCTCAGCAGCGGCGAGATTTATCAGCCGGCCTTCACCCAGAACCAGAACTCGATTGCCAGAGGCTTTGAGTTTGTACTCTTCAACGAACGGTCTGACACTTACCGCCTCGTCCGACATTTCGCGAAGCGCGACGAGGTTAAGCTCGAGATCAAAGTGGCCACTGTTGCAGACGATCGCGCCGTCTCTCATCCGTTCGAAATGTTGTCCATCGATTACATGTCGATTGCCGGTTACTGTTACGAAGATATGTCCCAGTGAAGCTGCTTCCGCAATTGGCATGACGCGAAAACCATCCATCACGGCTTCTACGGCTTTGATCGGATCCACTTCGGTGACGATTACGTTTGCTCCCATGCCGCGCGCTCGCAGCGCGACACCTTTGCCGCACCAACCGTAGCCGACCACCACGATATTCCTGCCTGCCAAAAGTATGTTTGTCGCTCGAATGATTCCGTCAAGCGTCGATTGTCCCGTGCCATAGCGGTTGTCAAAAAAGTGTTTGGTCTGCGCATCGTTAACGGCAATCGTCGGGAAAGTTAACACTCCGGCGATTTCCATCGCCCTCAGCCGCTGAATGCCGGTGGTTGTTTCTTCAGTAGAGCCTACCAGTTCCTTGATTTGATCACCGCGTTCCTTGATAAGCGTGGCGACTACGTCAGAACCATCATCGATAATTATGTCCGGATGAAAATCGAGAGCGGTGCGCACGTGGCGATTGTAAGTTTCAGTTGATTCGCCTTTGATCGCATATACCGGGATACCCCAATCGGAGACGAGCGACGCGGCCACATCATCCTGGGTGGACAGGGGATTGGAAGCGATCAATACGGCTTCCGCGCCTCCAGCTTGCAGTGCTCGCGCGAGATTCGCGGTTTCAGTGGTTATGTGAGCACAGGCCACCAGCCTTATTCCCTTGAGCGGCTTCTCCTCACTGAAGCGTTCACGGATCAAACGCAGCACGGGCATTTCCCGTTCGGCCCATTCAATTCGCTGCTTGCCTTGCCTGGCCAGGCCAATATCTTTCACATCAAATTCGAGCGAACGTGTTGCACTCATTGCGGCATCATCCTTTTCTATTAACTATGATTTCGGTTTGAACTCGATTGGAACTTTCCCGGACAACTAAATCCCAGCGGCGTTGCGAAGTGCCTCAGCCTTGTCGACCTTTTCCCAGGTGAAGCCATTTTCCTCCCGACCGAAATGGCCATAGGCTGCGGTTGATTTATAGATCGGACGACGAAGGTTAAGTTCCTCCATGATTCCACGCGGCGTCAATTCGAAATTATCGCGCACGAGTTTGGCCAACTGTCTCTCAGAGAGTCGTCCGGTGCCGTGAGTGTCAACCAATACCGACACCGGATCGGCAACGCCGATGGCGTAGGCAAGCTGTACCAGACAACGATCCGCCAGCCCGGCGGCGACAATGTTCTTCGCAACGTAGCGCGCCATGTAAGCAGCGGATCGATCAACCTTGGTGGGGTCCTTGCCCGAAAAGGCGCCGCCGCCATGCGGTGCATAACCACCGTAGGTATCAACAATGATCTTTCGACCAGTCAGACCGGCATCGCCCTGCGGGCCGCCGGTGACAAAACGACCGGTAGGATTAATGTGAAGCTTCGTGTCCTGATCAAGTAGTTCTGAAGAAACCGTCTTGCGAATCACTTTTTCTTCGATCTCGGCACGTAGTTGTTCATTCGTGACGTTGGCGTCGTGTTGGGACGAGATCACGATCGCCGACGCGCGAAAAGGCCGGCCATCACGATACTCGATCGTAACCTGAGACTTTCCGTCAGGCCTCAGGTAGGGAAGCTCTCCGGCTTTACGAGCCTCAGACAGCCGTCGCGCCAGCAAGTGGGCGAGCTGAATGGGCAGCGGCATCAGTTCCGGAGTTTCGTTGCAGGCAAATCCAAACATCAAACCCTGATCACCCGCGCCGCCCGTATCCACGCCCATGGCAATATCCGGCGACTGGCGATCGAGCGCGGAAAGAACACTGCAGGTGTCACAGTCGAAGCCATACTTCGCTCGCGTGTAGCCGATATCACGAATAGTATCCCGGGCAACTTTGGTGTAGTCGACGCGCGCGCTGGTTGTAATCTCGCCGGCAATGACGACCAATCCCGTAGTGACCAGCGTCTCACACGCGACGCGAGCAGTGGGGTCCTCGGTCAAGGCGGCATCCAGCACTGCGTCTGAGATTTGATCCGCTATTTTATCGGGGTGACCTTCGGTTACGGACTCCGACGTAAACAAGTAACCTGATTCAGTACTCAAGCAGACTCCTTATAGTGAACACTCGGTAAAATCGAGAACTGGAAAAAGACCGCGTAATGTAACAGTGGCTCTTCGGGAGTGTCAAGGAGGGCAGTGGTAAGGGTGTGCGACATATTTATGGGTGGGTTGCGTAATCGGCTGACAGCGGCTATTATCTGCATGCTAGTACATCATGCAGATAAGGAGCCCCGAAATGGCGGAATCCCTTAGCGAGCTGGAGGCACGGCGGCGGCGGCTTTTTCAAGAGATGGAGGCGTTGGGAGACTTTCGACCGGGGATGATCTCCACTAACTATCGCAAGTGCGGCAAGCAAAACTGCGCCTGCGCACAGCCCGGACATCCGGGGCACGGACCGCAGTATCTCTGGAACACCACCCAGAACAATCGCAGCCGCTCGCAGGTAATTCGGCTGGGACCGGAGTTGGAGAAAGTAGCCAGAGAGATCGCGAACTACCGGCGTTTTGGCGAACTCTGTAGTGAACTGGTGGCGGTCAATGAGCAACTCTGTCGGCTGCGGCCGGTGCCCGAGATTAAAAATGAGCGCGAGTTGACCCGGCTAAAAAAAACCTTGCAGCGGAAGTACAGCAAGAAGTAGCGCAGGAGCTAGAGCAACTGCTGGGGCGGTTGCTAGGGCCAGCGGGTAATTTGGATCTGGAAGCGAGCGAGTGGGCCATCCGCGCGGGGATGCACGGAGTAGGGGCGGTGCTGCTGGC
>DASWDX010000258.1:0-3946 GCA_036395055.1 Pyrinomonadaceae bacterium
GCAGAGCCTCTTGCTCTGCGGTTGGGATTTCAAGTACGGTAGTCGAACGCACGGACAGTTTCCTTCGGTACAGTTTTCTGGACAAAAACTGTAGTACCAGAACGAAACTGTCTGTGCCAATCTTTCCTGCTTCGATTTAGCTTATCGTTCACCAACCGCGCGAAATCGGAACGAACTGCAAACAAGATATGACCGGAGCCTTGACCTGAAAGGAATAGTAATGGCGAAATCACACAGCAGACTCATGAACTCAACAGGCGGAGGTGCAGCAGTCCTGGGCGCACTTCTCGTACTCTCGCTTTTCGCAATCGGCGTCATACGTCATCCTGCGAGCATCGAAGGGGCCGGGGGCCAGCTTTTCGCAATGGACGTCGCCATCGTATTGATATATTGCATCGCTGGAATATGGATCCAACGGCAGCGGTTCACCAACCTGGATATAGCCCTCAGCGTAGGCGCCGCAGTTGGACTCATGCTAGGTGCGGTACACATTGCGAATCACGTAATTGAGTCATTCGTGCCGCTCGGAGGACGAATGGCTCAGCTTGCTCTCGGCGCTGGCCGTATGTTGGTGATGCTCGGGCTATTCTGTCTAGCGGGATCAGTCGCTTGGGCCCGCACGCGGTCGGTTGGGTTGGCAGTGGTGGGTGGCGTCTGGTGTGCGATGCTCTCGGTGTTGATGGCGCTCGCCTTTGCGTTCACCTCGAATCTCGCATTCGAGGCGCGAGCGGTGCTGCGACTGCACGAGGCATTTGTCGCAAGCGGGATGAGTGACCCCGGTGCCTTTCTGGTGAGGAACTCGCTTGAAGCGGCGTCGGAGGTGCTTATCATCATGCCTGCTCTGGCTACGCTGCTGTCGTTTGCCGGTGGTCTGGCGAACGCGTGGGTGAGCAGCCGCTCACGAAATACCGCTTTTGCAGCAGCTTGGCTGATCCCGATCGTCTTCGCGGTCGGCGCCTTGTCCCTCTGGCACGCCGACTCTCTTGACCGCGCAGCGCGTCCAGCTTTTGTTATAACGGGACTTTTGTTGGCTGGGTTGTCCCTGGCCGGCGTGCATGCGACATGGTCGGCCTTGCGTCGTGCCTGACCTACGACAGGGGGCGCGAGTACACGAACAAGGACGGAAATTATGAGTAGCTACAATCCAATTGATCTTCTCTTTGGCGGCTTGGAAAAGCTTGGCCCCGGCGGGAATGACCACACCTTGAACGTTCTGCACCTGTTACCGAAACAATCATTTCAGTTCATTGTAGATGCCGGTTGCGGGACAGGGCGTCAGACCTTGGCGCTGGCAAAAGAACTCGGCGCAAAGGTTCACGCTGTGGATTCCTATGAACCGTTCTTGAACGACCTGACGTTACGCGCCCAGGCAGCAGGCATCGAACATCTTATCCAGACGCACCGCATGGACATGAAGGACATTCCCCGCATCTTTCCCTACATTGATCTACTCTGGTCAGAAGGTGCGGCATACAATATCGGTTTCTCCAATGCCTTGACTCTCTGGGCGTCTGCGATAAATAGCGGCGGTTTGGTCGTTGTCAGTGAGTTATCGTGGTTGCGCAAGCAGGTTCCCGCTGTGGTGAGAGAATACTTCGCCACAGGCTACGCCGACATACAATTCATTCAACAAAACATCATGGTCGCGGAAAATGCCGGGTATCGCGTGATCACCACTTACACGCTTCCCCTTGATACTTGGGTAACAGGCTACTACGATCAGCTCGCGCCGCGCGCGCAGGCACTGCTTGACCATCCAGATGCTTCCGTTAGGAATTTTGCGGCGGAAACGGTACAGGAGATCGCGATCTTTAACTCGTCTGAAGATAGCTATGGCTACGTCTTTTATGTCCTTCAGCGAAGGTAATCGGATATTAGTGGTTTTGGCAATCTGCCCCGGTTGTTAGTGCAACCGGGGTTGCGGCATTTTGTGCGTACTCGTGCTGAAAAAAATCGCTGCGCTTTCATGGCGCCTGAGGGGACGATGCTGGGACCGCCACTTTTCGCCAGAGTGCAGGCACAGACAAGACTTCCTTCGACCGTTCGTGCCAGCAGCGCTACCGTTCACGTATTTCCGATTGTCGCCAATCCTACCGCGGCGTAAAGTTGTGGGCGGAATCAGAACCTTTCGACACGCATTCATAGTAATTCTTTCTTGAGACATTTCCCGGAGGAACAATTCTGATGAACAAAGGACTACGCTTCTCGCTGCTTACCCTTACCATTTGCGTTTTGTTCTTTGGCGTTTCAGCCACATTCGCCCAAGACGACCGCGCGAAGGATCGGGCAGCCATCAAGGCGCACATCGAAAGCATCTTTCAGGCGTTCATTAACAAAGACAATGAAGCTTTGCGTGCGACGCATGCGGAGAACTGGCTGGGTTATTTGGAGCCTGGGGACACAATGGTCAAGGGCATCGACGCTTACATGGAGTGGAACAGGCAGGAGCCGAAAAGTCCGTATGGAATGAAGAGCTACAAGTTCCGCGAGTTTGACATGATCTTCAAAGGGGACGCGGCGTTCGTTTGCTTCGTCGCCGATGTCGAATCGCAGAGGCCCAGCGGCCCGTTTCATCGAGTGTTGGAAATCTGCGACTTTTACACTAAGAACAACGGCAAATGGATTCAGAGCGGTAGCGACACCCATCGGCATCAAGAATCTGTGCAAGCAGAACTAGCGGCGCCGGTTCAGCTCGACAATCAGATGAAGAAACGACTGCTTGATACGCGCGAGGCCGTATGGCGGGCGTATTTCACCAACGATCAAGCGGCGTTGGCGAAGCTGGTTCCGGCGGACACCATCGTGTTGGGGAACTTACCGGAGCAGCCCTTCCTACGACAAGCGGAAATCCTGCAATTAGCGAAAGAGCTAGGGGAGGCGGGGATGAAGCTGCGACAACTCGACTTCCCGCAAACCGAGATGCAGGTCTATGGCAACACGGCGATCTTGTACACGACCTACAAGTATGAGTTGGAAAATAAGCAGGGCGAACGCCACACCACGACGGGACGCGCAACAGAAATCTTTGTCTACCGCGACGGCGCTTGGCTCAATCCCGGCTGGCATCTGGCCGAGGCCAAATAGGCAGCCGCTTCGCAGTAAACGTATGTCGCTTTGGATGGCGACGTGATTGTGGATGGGTATCGGTTGATGAATGTAGCAGGAGAATCCATTGTTAGCCAGCCCTTCGCAGGGTTCCGCACGATTCGGAGGAACTATGAGCAGACACATCATCACCTCTGCGTGGTGGTTCGGCCTGATATCACTGGCGCTGTGCTTGGTCAATCCCGCAGCCGCCCAAGTCGATCAGCAACGTGCAGACGCCTACTTCAAAGAGGCCGCTGCCATCTGTCAACGTGACGGCGGGCGACTGTGGGGCGTCTCATTGTGCGGGCCGATGGTGTTCGCCGACGTGCGGACGCGAACGCTCGCGACAAACCAACCTCGTCCGGCAGGGGAATGGCCTCGAGTTCTCGGGTTAACGAATGCGCCGATTGAGTGGGGTGGCTCGCGTTGGGCCGCCTACATGTGGGACTTCACAACGGCCCTGCCGACTCCGCGCGCACGGCGCGAGTTCATGTTGCACGAACTGTTCCACCGCATTCAACCGGACCTCGGGCTAATCACCCTTTCCGGACAGAATGCGCATTTGGACACAGTCGAGGGGCGAGTCTGGTTGCGGTTGGAGTGGCGTGCGCTGGCGCGGGCGCTCGGTCAGTCTGGTGAGGACCGCAAACGTGCTGTGAGCGATGCGGCCGCCTTCCGGCTGAAGCGGCGTTCGCAGTTTGCCAATGCCGCAGAGAACGAGCGCGTCGAAGAAATCCGGGAAGGTCTCGCCCAATACACCGGCATCGTCGCCACGGCCGACTCGCGCGCTGACACAGTCGCCAGCACGATCGAGCACCTGGCCGCGGCTGAAGGGCACGAGACGTTTCTGCAGCAATCC
>DASWDX010000259.1:0-10730 GCA_036395055.1 Pyrinomonadaceae bacterium
GGAGCGAACAATCAAGTCTTCGTGACTTCGTCCGGTGTAGAAGAAGCCGCCTTCCTCATCGTCCCAAAACTCCTCAATCATCGTGGCAGTTAAAGAACGAGCTTCCTCAAGCCATTGAAGCTCTCCGGTAGTCTCAAACAAGGTGAGCAGACCATCAATGAAAAATGCATAGTCTTCCAGGTAGGCATTTAACTTTGCCTGGCCGTCTTTGTAAGTTCTCAGAAGCAATCTGTCGCGGCGCAGGTTATTAAGTATGAAGCGGGCATTTTGTTTAGCGACTGCCAGATAGTCAGAGCGGTTAAGAACCGCCGCAGCCTCTGCAAAACTGGCTAGCATTAGACCGTTCCAAGCCGTTAAGATCTTTTCATCTCGTGCCGGCTTCACTCTCTTTTCACGAGCTTCAAACAGAGCCTTGCGAGATTGTTCGAGAGTTCTGCTCAGTTCTTCAACTGTTACACGCCCAGCTGCCGCAATCTCCGACAAGCCTCTCGTAACGTTAAGAATGTTCTCGCCTTCGAAGTTTCCGCCACTCGTTATGTTGTAGTAATCCGCGAAAATACCCGCGTCGCGCTCACCGAGAATTTGCTTGATCTCGTCCAGGCTCCAGACGAAAAACTTTCCCTCGACACCTTCGGAGTCCGCATCCTGCGTGGAATAAAAACCGCCGGTTGCATCGGTCATCTCTCGCACGACGTAATCCAGGATTCCTTCGGCACCAGCTCGCGCCGCTTCGTCGCGGCTCACCTGGTAATAATGCAAATAGAGACTCGCCAGTAGAGCGTTGTCATAGAGCATCTTCTCGAAGTGTGGCACGAGCCAGCCCGCGTCAGTCGAATAACGATGGAAACCACCGCCGAGCTGATCATAGATGCCACCTCGGGCCATCTTGCCGCAGGTGTTGCTTACGATTTCGAGGGCTTGGTCGTTAGCTGTCCGGTAAAAAGTGTGCAACAGGAATTCGAGAGTCATCGCGGGGGGAAACTTGGGAGCGCCGCCGAAACCGCCGTTAGTGGAATCGTAGTTCTTGACAATGCCCCGATAAGCAGCGTCGAGGAGTTCAATCGAAAGTAATTCGCCCGACTCGACCGTGGTGGTCGAGCGCTTCAGCTCGCTGAGGACTGATGCCGCTGTTTGCTGAACATCTCCAGGTCGCTCGCGATACGCATCCGCAACGCTGATGAGCACTCGCGGGAAGCCGGGCATGTTGTAACGATCCTCGGGAGGGAAGTAAGTGCCCGCATAAAAAGGAACAGCCTCGGGCGTTAGAAAGACTGTCATGGGCCAACCACCCTGATGCGTCATCATTTGTACGGCGTTCATGTAAATCTGATCCAGATCCGGTCTCTCCTCACGGTCAACCTTAATGTTTACGAAATTCTCGTTCATCAGATTGGCAATCGCTTCGTTTTCAAACGACTCGTGCTCCATCACGTGGCACCAGTGACAGGCAGAGTAGCCAATACTTAACAGGATGGGTTTCTGCTCACGCCGAGCAATCTCAAATGCCTCTTCACCCCAGGGAAACCAATCTACTGGGTTGTGCGCATGCTGCAAAAGATAGGGGCTGGTCTCGTTTATGAGACGATTTGTACCAGAAGCGTATTCAGTCACTGAAAACTTCTCAACCTTTTACCTTTTAGGATTTATTGCATTCTACAGTTTGCACTCGAAAACGACGAACTGCCTGAAGCCATTTATGGTCAGAAGACGATTAGTGATTAGGGGTTTTCTTTGAGCCTGTGTGTGGATGCATTTAGCAACTCTCGATAATGGCAAGCGGGGGCGACCGCGATGGGCGAATTCAGTTGGGCAACCGAGCTTTAGGATGATGAGCCGAAAGGGTAGGTTTTAAAGGAAACAGTGGTAGGCGCAAGCGCGGTCCTTACCGCTCGGTTCTGATATTGAGGACCATTTGGTATACTTCGCCAAAACTGAATGACCATTCATTTTTGGTACGCCGATTTTCAGGAGTAATTGATGGAACGCGAAACGTTGGAAATGGACGTTGTCTTTGTTGGTGCCGGACCGGCAAATTTGAGCGGCGCATTACATCTCTCCACGTTAGTAAAGCAGTACAACGACACGGTGAAGAACGGTGAGCGTCAGGGCGAGCCGCTCGGCGACATTGAAATCGGCGTGATCGAAAAGGGTGCAGCAGTGGGCGCTCATATTCTCTCAGGGGCGGTGATGGATCCACGTGCTTTGAAAGAATTGATTCCGGATTTCGTCGAACAGGGAGCGCCGCTTGAGTCTACCGTCAATGAAGACTACTTCCTCTACCTGACAAAGAATCGAGCGATTCGTTCGCCCCTAACTCCTCCGCCACTGAAAAACCATGGCTACTACATCATATCGCTCAATAGACTCACGGCCTGGCTGGGCGAAAAATGCGAAGAGGCGGGGGTGAACATCTTTCCGGAGTTCCCTGGAGCTGAGGTGCTTTACGATGAAAACGATTACGTCGTAGGCGTGCGCACGGGCGACAAAGGTATCGATAAGGAAGGGAAGCGTAAACCTAATTTCGAGCCCGGTGTCGATCTCCTCGCCAGGGTGACCGTATTGGGTGAAGGACCACGCGGATCGCTCACGAAGCAATTAGTTCAACGTCTTGGTCTGGATGAAGGTCGGGAGCCGCAGGTTTATAGCATCGGCGTCAAAGAGCTTTGGGAGTTGCCGGACGATCGCTATCCCACCGGACGCGTCACGCACACACTTGGGTTTCCTTCCGACTCACAAACTTATGGCGGCGGTTGGATCTATGGAATGCAAAATCGCATTCTGAATATTGGTTACGTTACCGGACTCGACTACAAGGATCCCCTGCTCGATCCTCACGTTGAGTTTCAACGTTTCAAGCAGCATCCGTTTTTGCGCCGACTACTTGATGGGGGAAAGATGATCCGCTACGGAGCCAAGACGATTGCCGCTGGCGGCTATTTTGCCATGCCGCAAATTTACGCGAATGGGGTCTTGCTGGTCGGGGATTGTGCAGGCTTTCTCAACTCGCAGCGGTTGAAAGGAATTCACTCCGCGATAAAAAGCGGTATGTTGGCAGCTGAAACGATTTTCGAGGCATTGCTGGCGAAGGACTATACTGCGAAGCAATTGCAGCGTTACGAACGGCTGGTGAATGAGAGTTGGATTATCCCGGAGCTGCGCAAGGTCAGAAACTTTCATGCAGGGTTTAAGCATGGCCGGTGGTTGGGGCTCGTAAACACCGGATTTCAGTTCATCACCGGCGGCCGAGCCTGGGGTCTGTTCGATCGCGTGAAAGCCACGGCCGGCCACGAAGAAATGAAGAAGCTCTCGGCATATCGCTACCGAGGCGACAATATCGAACAGCGATATGATGGGCTCAAGTTTGACGGCAAAATAGCGTTTAATAAATTGACTGATGTTTACCACGCGGCGGTTGGCCACAGTGAGGATCAACCCAGCCATCTTCACGTCCTCGATACGAACATCTGCTCGACGCGCTGCGCGGAGGAATACGGAAATCCCTGTCAAAGATTTTGTCCTGCCGCTGTTTATGAAATGATTGACGATGGAGACGCGGGGGCCAACGGTCGGCGCAAGTTGCAGATCAACTTTTCAAACTGCGTTCACTGCAAGACCTGCGACATCATGGATCCTTACCAGATCATTAACTGGGTTACTCCGGAGGGCGGGGGCGGTCCCGACTATAAGGGTATGTGAAGATCGCGAGTGCTCCGTCGTTGTCGACGAGCGCGGGTTTATTTTTCCCCATCTCGATTAACTGTGAAGTTGACGCGGCCGCGCATCACTTCTTCAAGAGCGATGCGGGTGTTTTTATGTTTTAACGCATCAATGTCAATGCGCGGGCGGGCGCCTCGTTGTAATTGTTTGCTTCGTTTAGCGGCTAGAATAATCAGACGATATTTCGAGTCGATCTCCGGCGAGGATGCTTCTTCTGCTATCTCTTCGGGCTCTTCTAATGACATTTGGCGTTTGTTCCTTCCACTTCACTCTTAAATTGTTAATTAGAACTGCCACTGCTACGCTCAACGGTTTGACCCGTTGAAGCATCCGGTGTTTCGCTTGCAGTAAAAGCTTCGACGACCCGTTTTACCCGGGAACCCTGTCGACTCAACCGAGCTCGTTCGGCTTGAATTATCGCTGTCATCTGATCCGCCGCTCGTTCCGCATCGTCGTTGATGATCACATATTGAAAGGCTGAATAGTCTTTCAGTTCGACCGGAGCGTTGCGCAATCGCAAATCAAGCTCCTCAGGCGAATCCGTGCCTCGCGCCTCCAGTCGTTGCCTCAGAACTTCGAAAGATGGAGGCAGAATGAATATGCTGACTGAGTCCGCCAGCAGCATCCGCACGCTCGCCGCTCCCTGAACGTCCACCTCCAGGATTATGTCGCGGCCTTCTGTTATCTCGTGCACAACTTGCCGACGGGCCGTGCCATAAAGTTTGCCGTGAACGTGCGCCCACTCAAGAAACTCGTCGGCAGCTACCATCTCCTGAAATCGTTCTGTGGTGACGAAGAAATATTCCCGCCCATTAACCTCGCCATTTCGCGGCGCTCGCGTGGTGAAGGAAACAGAATAGCTAAGAGTCGAAACCTTATTCAACACGCGCTGAATCAGCGTACCCTTGCCGCCGCCGGAAGGAGAGCTGACAACAAAGAGAATGCCGCGCCCTTCAGTGGGTTCGCCAGACAATGGGGTTTGAAGTTGCTCGTCTATTTCACTCAACATTCTGGACCTGTTCGCGAAGTTTCTCCACTTCCGCCTTAATCCCGAGCGCGGCTTCTTTGATAGACATATCGGTCGACTTTGACAAGGTTGTGTTAGCTTCGCGGTTTAATTCCTGCAACAAGAAATCCAGCATCTTTCCCGTTTCACCGCTTGAATTCAGCGCTTCGCGAAACTGCGCGAGATGGCTCCGCAGCCGAACCATTTCTTCGCTCACGTCGCTGCGGTCGGAAAGATACGCAACTTCCTGGGCCAGCCTTGCGGGATCGATCTCGACCAGTTGACCGTTGCGGCTCAACAACTCTCCAATCCGCTTTTGCAGTCGCGCACGATAAGCATCAACCAATCCCGCCGCGGCGTTTTCGATTGTCGGAACGAGAGCGTCTATCTTATCTATCCGCTCCGCCATTTCCTGCCGAAGCGCCTCACCTTCCTGCGCGCGCATGTGTTCGAGTTCAGCAAGGGCTTCGGCGAGCGCTTTCTCAACAGCCGCGACCACGTCATCGCCAAGCCCCTCACGAGCAGGTTGGAGTGCGCCGGGCAGTCGCGCCAAAACGTTAATATCGAGGTCACCTTCGATACTGAACTCCTGCTGCATTTCGCGCAGCGCGTTGACATAGCCGGCAATCAAGGGCCGGTTCAACTCATACGCGGTCTGCGCCGTCTTTTCAAAGTTGACAGTCGCGTCGACGCGGCCACGCGAGAGTCTTGAACTGATCTGGCGCTTGATGACAGGCTCGAGCGACGACAGCTCGCCGCTCAGACGCAGATGGATGTCGAGAAAGCGATTGTTCACAGTCTTCAAATCAACAGATACTGCGAATTGCTCGCCATCTGCCGATCCGCGCCCATATCCGGTCATTGATTTCATAATTGTAGTTGGTCTTGGGCCTTAGGTCTTTGGCCTTTGGATTTAGGGCCCTTGTCTTTTCGTTTTGCGGTGTGGTCCAAGATGCGCTCACCGGGAAATCCAAGACCAAAGGCCAAAAACCAAAGTCCATTAGCTTAACCAACCGTCATCTCTTCCTCTTCATCTGCAAACTGAAGTTCATACAAACGCCGGTATTGTCCGCCCCTGGCCAATAATTCCGCATGACTTCCTACTTCGGTTATGCTGCCGCCTTCCATGACGACGATTGTGTTGGCGCGGCGAATAGTGGAAAGGCGATGGGCAATGACAATTGTCGTTCGGTTGCGGACGAGATTTGCAATCGCTTGTTGTACGAATCGTTCGGATTCGGCATCGAGCGCCGAGGTCGCTTCATCCAGAATCAAAACCGGGGCGTCAACCAGGAGCGAACGCGCAATAGCCAGTCGCTGACGCTGGCCTCCTGACAGAAAGATGCCGCGTTCGCCAACAATGGTTTCATACTTTTGCGGCAACTCCATTATGAAATCGTGTGCAAAAGCTATGCGTGCAGCCTCCTCGATTTCCGCGGACGTCGCGTCCGGTTTCCCGTAGGCAATGTTATGGCGCACGGTATCGTTGAAGAGTACGGTCTCCTGCGTAACCAGAGCAACTTGTCTGCGCAGGCTGGAGATTGTGGCGTCTCGAAGGTCGATACCGTCCCAGTATACGCTGCCCGAAACTGGATCATGAAAGCGCGGCAAGAGCTTTGTTAGCGTAGATTTTCCGCCGCCAGACTCACCAACCAGCGCCACCATCGAACCAGCGGGAATTTCCAAACTTACGTCGCGCAATACTGAACGTTCCTCATTTGCATAACCGAAAGAGACGTTTTTCAATTCAATTGCGCGGGCCAGTGGCGGAAGTTCGAGCGCGTTTTTCTTTTCCACCAGCTCGGCGTGCTCGTCCATAATTTCCCAAACATGATGAGCTGCCGCGAGCGCCTGCTCCATGCTGTTCTGCAATCGCGATAGCTTCCGCATTGGGTCGTAACTGCGAAAGAGAAAGAACAGGAAGGTCACAAACTGGGCGGCGTTCATGCGCCCGGAAACAATTTCACGCTGGCCAAAGAAAAGCAGAAACACGATGAAGACGACGCCAATCATTTCGATGGTCGGCGGTGCGAAACCCGAAATTCTGGCAGTGCGCAAATTAGCGCGAACTATCCGGTGGGCCACGGTTGTGAAACGCACCGACTCGCGCGCTTCTGCGCGATACGCCTTGACGATGGTTTGGTTTGACAGTGCTTCTTGCGCGGTGTCGGTCAGCTCTTTGTTACCTTCAAAACTCTCGCGCGAAAGATTTCGGAGTGCGGTGCCAAAGCGAGCCGTGAGAACGGCAACAATAGGCGCGATTGCGAGCGAGCCGAGCGTTAATCTCCAACTGTAATAAAAGGAAGCCGCGAGAAACGCAATCAGGGTAAAACTCTCGCGCAGCATGTCTCTGAGCGTACCCGTAACAGAAGCCTCAATGGCGGCGGCGCTGGTGACCAGGCGCGAGACCAGGTAATTGGTGCGATGTCGTTCAAAAAAACTCGCCGACTGATTGAGGAGATGGCTGTAGAGGTCCTGACGAAGTTTTAGAACTGCGGATTGGCCGATGCGTGCCATCAGAAAAGTGGAAAAGTATTCGGCGACGCCTTTAGCCAGGGTGAACGCAAGCAGGAGGAGCGATATCGTTTTCCAGGCTGCCAAACCGGAGTCCGGAATGATTCGTTGCAGGCCAAAGAGTGTTTGCGTGCGATGGCCGCCTCGGGTAAGAGCCTGATCGAAAATCGGGACTATGAGGGAGCCGATTGCGATTTCCAGCAAACCCACCAGTACCATCGCAAAAGTGGCCACTGCAAAGGTTTCCCAGTGAGGCTTAATGTATTTGAGCAGTCTCTTAAGATCGCGCATCGGCAGTTGCAAATCAGCGTTGCTAACCACTTGCGAATCAATATTCGCGAAAGTCCCTATCGGTCGTGGCAGGAAGGATTAAAAGACGGCTGTAAACTAAAAAGCAACTATACTTATCCGCGAACGAGGGCGTCAAGGCTGACGAATTTGAGATAGTGCTCTAAAGTTCAACCTTTTTTAGGCCACACCCTGAAAACTAAGCTATAATTCGCGACGATATTCCCCAATCAAATATGTAGGATCGGTAAAGACTTGGGACAGCCATCACAAGTAGCCAGCAAGTATGCTGGCAAACGACTTTTGATCGTCGATGACGACGCCGACATGCGTTTACTGTTGGCCGAATATTTTCGCCGCCTGGGATTTCAGGTGGAAGAGTGTGAAAGTGGCGTGGAGGCTCTTGAGCCCGCCACCACCGGCCGCTTTGATTGTTTCATTCTCGACGTCTCAATGCCGGGCATGAGTGGGTTTGACCTGCTCAAACGCGTACGCGACCGAGGCATCCAAACGCCGGCGCTATTCTTGACCGCCCATGATGCTCTCGACTACAAGGTGGCCGGTTACGAAGCTGGCGCTGATGACTATCTGGCAAAGCCCTTCAGCCCACGTGAGCTGGAATACCGCGTCGAAGCTTTGCTACGACGAACGAGTACGGTGCAGCTTGAAACTGACAGCGAGCGCGTCCAGGTTGGGGACCTGGTGATCGACAAACGCCGCCATGAGGTAATGAGACAGGGTGCTCGCGTGGATTTGACGCCGCTCGAGTTCCAAATTTTGGAGTTGCTTGCTTCTGAACCCGGACGCGCCTGGTCGCGCAATGCTTTGCTCGATCGGGTTTGGAGTACGGAGTATGAAGGTTACCAACGCAACATAGATCCGCACATTAATCGGTTGCGAAAGAAGCTGGAAACCGATCCCAAAAATCCACGCTATGTGCTTACCGTCCGCGGCGTCGGATATAAACTAAATGAAGCTCCGTAGGCGGGAAGGCGATCACCTTTGCAAGCAGTGTTATCACTCTCCTCAAAAACTAATTCCGCTTTAAAAGCTAACCGGGCTTGGTTTAGAGGCTATCGGCTTAATCCTCAAGTTGGCTGAAAAGGTTTCGCGCAGATGTGGATTCTTAGTGCAGCACTTCTCGTAGTTTGGTTCATTCTTAAGTTTCTTCTGCATAAGGGTGGGTACGTCCATATTCTCCTTATCGCCTCGCTCTCCATTTTTGGGGTTCAGCTGCTGGCCTACCGCAAGACCCAATATCACAAAACTTCCGAACGATAACTTGACCCTTTTCCCACCCGTCGGCAACAATGAACGCTGACGTTGCATCAACTACAATAACGCCATTTCGGCGTCGCCAGGTCTTAGGCATAAATAACTATAAGGAGTTGTCGTTATGCGTTCTCGTTCCGTCCCAGTGCGATTCACGATGTTGTCACTGGCGTTCTATACAGCGACCGCCGCGATCTTTGCGCAGAGCGATGTGCCGCGCCGCACTATCGCCATTACTTATCCGCTTGACGA
Organism: Pyrinomonadaceae bacterium; assembly: GCA_036395055.1. GTDB lineage: Bacteria > Acidobacteriota > Blastocatellia > Pyrinomonadales > Pyrinomonadaceae > PSRF01. The sequence continues at coordinate 9,050 of DASWDX010000259.1, forward strand.
AACTGTGCTGGTTAAGTTTCAGGGCACGACACTGCTGCCCCGATTGAAAGGCGAAGCGAGAGTAAAACGCGCAGGTCGAAGAGGAACGCGTGTCGAGTTAGCTATCGATAACCTGCCGCGCGCTAACGAACTCGGCGGGATCTATACGACCTTTGTTCTCTGGGCCATTTCGCCGAGTGGAAGCGTCGACAATCTTGGGGAGATAAAAAGAGGCGGCAGCCAGTTTATCGCGTCCAAGCTTGACGTTACCACTCCGCTCCAGACGTTTGCTTTGATCGTAACCGCCGAACCCCACTTCCTGATGAAGGTCCCGAGCCGGATGGTGGTCCTGGAAAACATCACTCCGCAACGGCCGGGCAAGAGCCAGATCGAGGCGGTCAATGTCCAATACATCGGAAACTCAAGTGATTATTTTAGAGATCCGCGCGTGCCTGAGATCGCTGCAACAGATTACAAGGAACTTCCTGTGTCCTTATTGGGCGCGCGGCAGGCAGTCAACCTCGCCCGCTTCGCAGGCGCGCAGCAGGATGCTCCTCAGGAACTGCAGCAGGCCGAGGACCTTCTGCTTACAGCGGAGAAGGCCTACAGATTCAATGAGCCAACGGCTGACGTAGATGTTAAAGCACGCACGGCCACATCTTTCGGCGTGAAAGCCGAGGAGATGGCGGCCTCCAGGCGCTCGGCGCGTCTACGCCGCGAGGAAACTCAACGCCGCGACGAAGCCCTGCGTTCAGCGGAGATGACCGCGGAATCTGCGCAGCGGCAGATTGAACAACTTCGTGGTGATCTGGAGCGCGAACAGCGCGCCCGCGAGTTAGCGGAAAGGGATGCCGCAACCGCGAACGAACAGTTGCGTGAGCAGCGTAGTGAGGTTGCTCGCCTGCGCGACGAATTGCAGACGGTGCGTTCGGAGGGCGAAGCAGCCAAGATTAACCTGGCCCGTATCGAGGGGGCAAAACGCGCGGAAGATGAACGCAAAGAGGCCGAAGCACGGGAACAACAGCGACGAGCTGCGGAAGCAACCTTGAAGCAGACGCTGGCGAAATATGGAACTGTCAAGGAGACATCCAGGGGTTTCCAGCTTCTGCTGCCGGAGTCCATCTGGAGTTCTCCACGGGCTGCAACTTTGGTTTCTTCGGCTGCGGCGAAGCTCGAACCGTTGGCTGCGCTCGTGGCAAGTAATCCTGATTATCAAATCGTGATTGAAACTTACACAGACAGCAAAGGCGACGAAGTCTCGCTGCAGCAACTGACACAGGAAAGGGCGCGGCAGTTATCGGATCGCTTCCAGGCAGCGGGTGTTGAGGCATCGAGACTGCAAGCCAACGGTATGGGCGCCACCAATCCGCTCGCTACTAATGCCACGCTGAGCGGTAGAGCGCGAAACCGGCGAACGGAAATTACGTTTACGGTAGTTCCTGTCCGCAGCACGGCCGCAAACTAAGTAGGCAAACGGCAGGAGCAGACGGCAGGAGCAGGCAGCAGGAGCAGGAACAGGTGGCAGACGAGAGAGGGGAACTAATAGATCTTACTGATGCTCACGCGCTTTGGTGACAGAAGTCACCGGTCCTGTAACGTGTTGCTTCCTGCTCCTGCCGTCTGCGCCTGCCTCCTTTCTCGCCGCCTGCCTCCTTGTTAATTCATGTCCCCACTCGAAGTCTTACAACTCGTCGGTTACTCG
>DASWDX010000260.1:0-9884 GCA_036395055.1 Pyrinomonadaceae bacterium
AAGCCGCGAGCCACGCGCTGCGCTCTTTGATCGGCGTTTCGTGCGTGATGGCGGGGATCAGGAACTGTTCGGAGATGCGATAGACCATCTCGTTCTCTGCGGTGAAGATCAGCACGCGCTCGCGGCGATGGCGCGCGAGCAGCTTTTTGAGCGTCTCCAGTTTGGCATCGGCCCCGAGCGCGATGCGTTTGGATTCGCGGTAAGCCTGCATTGCGCGGCGTCCCTCTTCGCTCAGCGCGCTCCGGATGACGAACGTCTGCCAGCCCTGTAAACTGCCGAAATCGATTCCCTGCGAAGAGATAAAGCGGCGGAAGACCGCCCGCTCCTGTTTGTAGCGCTCCTGGTCTTCGTCGCTCAAATGGACGTTCAACCGCACGACATCGTAATCGGCCAGGAATTCGCCCGCCAACTGCTGCGCCTCGAGGCGATAAACTATAGGGCCGAGCAATCCTTCCATCAACTCTTCGCCGCCGTCGGATCGTTCGGGCGTGGCCGTCAGGCCCAATCGGAACGGCGCAATCGCCATCTCGGCCACGTAGCGAAAGCCGCTGCCCGGCAGGTGATGACATTCGTCGCACACGAGCAAACCGAATTGATTGCCCATCCGCTCCATAAATCGGAACGCCGAGGCGTAGGTCGTCACCACAATCGCGCCCTGCTCGAAATAGCCGCCGCCGATCAACCCGATCTCGGCTTGAAAAGAAGAGACCAGCAGGTCGTACCACTGGTTCATGAGGTCGAGCGTCGGCACGACGACGAGCGTCGAACGCCCGGTCATCTCAATAGCCATCTGCGCGACGAAGCTCTTGCCCGCGCCGGTCGGCAGAATCACCACGCCGCGCTTGCCGCCCTTTTGCCACGCGGCGATGGCGTCGCGCTGATAAGGCCGAGGCTCGACGTTCAGATCGGTTCGGAACTGGAATTCGTAATAGCGGCGGGCTTCGTCTTTGAAGGCCAGATTTTGTCGCGTCAATTCGGTGACCGCCTGGCGGTAGGCGATGGCCGGGGCGCGCCAACGGCGCACGCGCTCGTCCCATTGAAACACTGAAGGCGCAGGAAACTCCTGCCCTGCGCCTTCCAGCGTCAAAGTTCCTGAATCGAATTGCAACACAATCTCGGTTTCGCTCATTGTTCACGCGTCGCGTCGTGGCGCTCGGCGGAGCGCCAGCCGTCGGGCGCATTGTGGCGCCCGCGCCGTAACGCCAGCCGTCGCGGTTATTCGGTCACTCACGCAAAAAAGCCTGAATCTGACAATTACAGACTCAGGCCGCTAATCCACGTCTCGATATATTTTGATTGCTAGGGAAAAGCGCCGCGGCCATTTCCGACGCGGGCGTATCTTAAATTGCGCGCCGCGACGGATGCAAGCCGCTTTCATCTCTCCATAACGTCTAACCGAATGAGGCCGAAGCGTAACTTTCATTCGATATGCATCGCAATTGGCAGCTTGGCACCTAAGTTTCGCCCAAAATAACGGACACTCGCTCCGGCTTGAGCAGAGCATTCAAGGCGTTGATACACCTCTTCGCCCACGCCGCCGTCTGATTGAGCACAATTTTGATCACTTTCCCACGAGCATCCAGTTCCACGAAGCCGTCCACATGAAATGCATCGCGCACGAGGCGGAGAAATCCATATTCCCTCAACTTCGGTGCGGTGGCGCTTAACCATCGGCGTGACCAGACGATCAGATTGTGCGCCAGGCTGCCGAGCAGCACGACCATCTGCTGCGCCTCAAATCTCTTCTTTGATCGTTTCGTCATTCCGACTCCCTGTTTGTCCTCCTTGATTTCGATCTCTACCGTTCCCCCGCGCTGATTGTAAAACGTCGCATACGCCCCCATCACCACACGCTCATTACTGACGCGATCAATCGGCTGTTTGGCCAACAGGATCACATCACGCGGCTCAAGCGTCGAGATGATCACCGCATAAGACATCTGCCCGTTCTTCTTTTTCCACCGCAGCGCTAGCCGGCGCACTGGCCGAATGTAGTCATCACCCGGTTCACTGACCCATCCCAACTCACGCCCGGCAGTATGTGGATCACTCACCCATGCTTTGACTGTCGCCGCCAGATTCTTCGCTCGCGCGCTGGAGAAGTCTTTGCAGTGCACTTGATAGTCATTGCCCAATAACCAATTCACTTCATCGACACTTCCTCCGCCCGCATCCACTCGAATGATCGTGCGCTTTCTCTTCGCCTCATCCAAGCCCAGCGCCTCCGCCTCCGCTCGCAGCAGGGAGCGCTGCGCCGTCAGTAGTTGGACATTGCCGTTGTAGAGCTTATCAACGACCACCTCTTCATATTCTGCGGCGATCACTCGCCCGAGCTGGCGCCCGTGTCGAATGCCGTCTTTACTGAAGTAGCCTTTGTCAGCTTTGACCGACTTCGCTCCACAGGGCAGCCCTGTCATATCCACATCCAGCACTTGCCAGCGCTGCTTGTAGTTGTGCCGATAAGCCAAAGAGTGGGTGTGAAAAATCTCTCTCGTGGCTTGCTCCATCTGTTTGACGTTTGTGGCGCTACAGGCATCGAGTGTCTCCTGCACGACCGACTGCTCGGCGCAGCCTGTCCGCCCAAAGGCCCGTTGCAAGGCTGGATCATTTCGCAACCGCGTATTGATTTCACAGAAACCATGCGCCCCGGCCAGGATGGTGATCAAACCGTCCATCAATTTCTGCGCGGGCGAGTATTTGACCGTCTTTTGCCGAATCCTCACCAGTTCCTCGATCGGTTGCAACAACTTGAGTGCGCGAATCTTCGTCCCGATTGCGACCAGTACGGCGCGCGGGGAATAATGCTTTTGAGTCGTGGCCTGTTTCTTTTTCATGGCGTTAGTCCTCCAGATCGTTTTGCGTTCGATTGGAAGACTATGCCGCAGGTCACGGCTTGCCTATACTTTAGGACTCATCTCATCACTAATTTGGGCGAAATTTGGGGGCAAGATCATCCGCGTTTTGACTTCCCGTCACGATTTGTCGGCGCTCTCAATCGCCCTGCTCTATAAAGAGCGGTGGTCGATAGAGAAATGGTGGAGATGGCTTAAACGGATCTACAAAGTCAAAGAGCCATTGGGCGAAAGCGAGAACGCCTTGCCCTTGCAAATAGTGGCGGCCTTTGTGACCGACCTGGTGTTGCGCGCCTTCAAACATTGCGGCGGATTCAAAGGCACGCTTTATGAATTTGTGAAAACGTGCCGCGAGATAGCTCTGATTCCGATCTCAGGAGTCATCGGCCGCATGCGTCAAGCGCTGGCGGCTGCTGCTGTATCACTTGAGCTACTCGAAGCCTTACCTCAAGAGCAAACTTGACAGTAACTTACGAGGGGTGCAGTTTCGGCCTGATGTACGCCCCAAACGCCTGGACCCGCGTCAGTTGCGGGTTTTAGCTGATTTGACCCAGTTTTATGCCCGATCAACTCTTGTGAACGGCGCTCAGAATCAAGCGGTATAGGCTTACACCATATAGGGTACATCAGGCCGAAACTGCACCCCTTACGAGTGGCTCTCATATGGGACATGATTGTGGCGTACTGTATCGCGTCTAAGGTTACTAAAAGAACCCGATTTACGTTTGTCAGTGGCATTGTTACCTGCTTTTTAAAGCACGGTTTATTCGTTCTTTAATGGCCTGGTCTTTAGTCTCGAGTTCAATTTTAGAAAGAGAGGAGTGAGCAGCAGCAACAACATCTGGATCATGAAATGTGAGCAGATTGATCAACGCTTCGATTGCTTCTAGGCTATTTATTCGTGCAAGACCTTTAACGGCTTTTAGCTCAAGTTTTCTGCCACCTTTTGACACTCTTTCTAAATATGGAACGGCAACTGGATCATTAATAAAGCTAAGTATCGTTGCACGTTCCGCCGCTTGCGCATATGATGTTGATGTTATCACTTGATCTAGTAGATTCTTACATATCTCTTCTAATGCTTTAGGATCTCTTGGAAGAACTTGTATACTGAAGGTTCTACTCGCGCTCCCCGTGATAACTTGCCCCCTCTGAGACAGAATCGGTGTAATCATCTCTACCTTCACTATATAGACGCCAGGAACAGGAAATTCAAACCATTCGTTGATCAACACTTGTTGTGTGAAAATTTGCCCCGGCGGGATTGTTACCTCTCCCCCTCGCGCAAATCCACTTATTACTTGTTGTCGTGGTTTTGTTCGGGTCCCGTCAGGCAATGTAAGGGTGACCCGGAAACTCTCTTTTCTATCCGCCCCTAAATCAAACTTAATAGTTTCGGATTGAGTATTTTTCACGACAAAATTAATCAATACTGGCTCATGAAGTGTAACCTTTGCTGAGTCGATAGAGAATGAAGCGATATCCTCTAGTAGTTTTGCTGCAGTTTTTGTAGGTTGGTTTATTGCCAACGTGAGAGAAATTATGGATGCCGACAAATAAGTGATATATTTTCTTGGCATATATGCTCCTGTTTAAATATAAGATGACAGACCATCTGATGATAAGTTTTCCATAAATAGTCACCCTCATGGATGTGTCAGTGTCTATGAGGATGACTATTTATGGTCTAGGGAGTTAGCTGCCTGCCGCCACTTGCCAACCCACATTAACCATCAAAAAAAGGGCTACGGTCTCCTACTGAATCGGTTGAAGTCTTGCCATGGCTCCTGATTTAGTGACCGTGTATGTCCAATCAGTGAATGGTACAAGTTGAACTGTTCGGTCAATCTCAAACGGTCCTGCTAGGGGTTGCTCGGCACCACCATTCTTGCATGAACATGTGTAACGGTAATATTGAGTAGCCTTAAAGTTATTAAATTGATATGGCGTCTTGAACGCTGCGTGCTTGTGAGTGTCTGTTGTGTTCCCCGTCCCCTGTGTAGCATCTACCGCGTTTACAGTAGGGTTAAACTCAACATCGGGCATGTAAGGTGGGCTCGGCCACGTAAATGTGGTACCTCCCCCCGGATATTGAACTTTCTCGTAAATTATACAATTGGAGAGATCAGATAATCTACCAGGGCCGGAGCTCGAATCCCACTTATACCAAAATCGCAATAGTCCTCCTCCAATATCCTGATGTCTGTCCTCCCGAAAATTAACTGGGACGGCGCACTGCACATCGCAAAATGCCGCGCAGGCCGCCGCTGCTGTGACGGCGACACACACCCATTCACTTCCCTGCCACTCCTGCTGATAATAATTTTCAGTCCACCCGGCCCAGAGATATGCTGATCCCGGCGCGATGGCTCTTCCGGTTGCGGGAACCTCGAAAGTGGCCACGGCTGGGTTGTCCGAGGAATGCGTCACGTAGTCATTCACGAACCAGGGAGTGAGGTTAAACCATCCCATCTCATTACTGAAGCAGTCTGTATACCTGCTTTGGAGTTGGAAGACTTGCACATCACCTGGAAAGCCCGTAACTGTCCCTGGCAACATACGGGCTCCATCCCAAATGAAGCCACAGATACACTGACACTCATAGGTCGATGCTAGACCATTGCTGAAATCAACCGTCTGCGCCCGCCCTATTAGCACTTTGTCTTTGTTTCCACGGAAACTCCATGAAATGTGCCCTGATGTCACGTCGAGTGGAATCACGCTGCCTTCCGATCCATTCTCCTGAGAATCGCGTATCTTTCGCACGTCCAGAGCAACAGTCTGACCCGGCGCGAGCGTCCGTACGTTCGATCCCCAATGACCTCTGGGGAAGATAATGTTCAACATATACTCCTGTGTCTGATCGGTTACATTCTTGATGAAGACGACCGTTGAAGAACTCTCTTTAATGAACCACGGATACCCGCCCGTGCTGCTCAAACCAACTTTCGGGTCTTTCATCGGCAGCGCGAAGACGTGATTGCCGCTCTGCGAAACGCTCGACGCTGTAGCGATCACGCTGCCCGGCGCGCCCGTGTATCTGACCTCAAGCCCCGCAGTGGTGAAGTCGTTCCGCCTCAGTAGCGGATTCGACGTGTCGAGCAGCTTGATGGCGCCAGGCGCGAGCGAAACCTGCGGCAGCGTGATTGTTCCCGTGTCGCCGTTCTGCTTCGAGTAAGGAACGGTCGCGGTAACGGTTGTTGCGCTGTCGCCGATGTTGCGGACGGCGATCACGGCTTTGAGCGGATCACCATTGACGCTGCCGAGCCGTAGCCCCGCGCCGTGCCGCTCAGTGGTTTTTCCTCCAGGATTGGTGAAGTTGACTGATTCGGAGTAGCCACGGTCCGCGTCCTGAAGATGAATCATCGCCAGCAGCGCGCCTTTGGCCCCGTTGTGGCTGAGCGACACCGCTCCGGCTGAAGCCTTCTTGACCAGGCCGTGAGGCAAATTGACGATCTGCGTCTGGTAAGGTCCGAGTTCGCCCTGGATCGGGTGATGGCCGTTGGCCCCGGCGAAGATGGCATCGCCGTTGACGAGGATCGGCTGCACAGTAGTATTCGTCACGATCACGCTCACTTGCGAATCTTCAAAGGGAACGGCATAGACCGCTTCGAGTTGCGAGGACGGAAACTTCATCCCCGGCTCCAGCATCTGCTCGTCGAAGATCAGGCTCTTTTCGAAATCAACGATCCTCAAGCCGCCGCCCATCTCCAACAACCGTCCTTCGTAGGTGAATTCAAAACTGCCGGAGCGGAATTGCTGTCCGGCGATTGACGCCAACCTGTTCAAGTCTACTTCAGATGACGATTGACCGCCAACAGCGACAGGCGAAGCGGTGAATGTCTGACCGTTCTGACTGTGCAGAATCGGAGTGACCACGATCTGGTTCGGGCCTTTGTTGTTGAGAATGAGTGTGGATTTGAAGCCGTCTTCGGTTGTGTAGTACGTGCCGATCATCCGGCGGAAGATTGCAGGCTGGTTTGCGCAGCACCCTCGCTGTTTCTTTTTGGCGGGGTTGACGTCGTGCGCCGAAGAGCGTTTGGCAACGAAGATCGGAACTGCCAATAGAATCGCCATTACACTCACAATCGCGACAGCGAGAAACGGAGATTGCTTCGATCTGATTGAAAACTTGACGAGGTTGGCGGGCAAATTTACTATCCGCATGACATTCCTCCATATTGGTAAGGGATTGTTGTGAAAGCGGGTGATTCATCTTCTGGCGTCCAAACCGAGAATGAATTTGCCCGTTTTTGCTAGTCCACTTTGTACCCGATCAAATAGTGGTGGTTGCGCCGCCAAATTTGGTCAGAGAGAAACCGCCAGAGTGTTTGTTGTAGCAATTCCTCAAGTCCATGAGCGCGCCGAGGGCGGCGGCCTTACCCAATCTCAACTCCTCGACGCCGTCTGACCGCCAGTGCAAGCCTGCAACGTCGCGACTGATAGAGAATCTAGCGACGATTCATTCACCCTTCAGCCGTGTTACTCTTCTGGTTTCGCAGCAGATGCTTCAATTGACGATCAGTGATTTCGCGCGGCGCGCCGTTCGGCAACACCTGCAGTTGTTTCAGGAATTCGACAATCTCATTCTGCGACTCTTTGGAAAGGGCCGCGAAACGTTCACGCTGCGGCCGAGCTTCTCCCACGTGATGCAGAATCGCTTCCGTGATCGTCGTCAGGTCGCCACGATGCCCGTAAGGCGCGGTGTTACCTACATCCCAGAGTTTGCGCGTGATGAATTGATTCACCGGGACGCCGTTCTGAATAATTCGTTCGTTGCAGAAGAACGGGTCCATTTCGTCGCAGATGACGTGGCGTTTGAGATCCGTATAAGCGCGCACCACGGCGGTTCGCTTTCCATTCTCCCGGCGCTCAAGTCGCGGGCTGGGAATGTCGCTTGTCAGATCGAAGACAATCGGGCGCCGCACATCCAGCGGTCGCAAATTGCCGGGCGGGTTGAAAGGGTTCGGCTCGCTGAACAAGCTGGACTCCAAAGGCAATGCCGGCCTGTGGCATTCCGCGCACCCGATCTCGCTGAAGAACGATTCGCCTCTCCCGGCGGCGGCTCGCCGCACTGGATCGCTTGGAATCACACGTCCCGGAATATTCATTGCGGCTTGAAAGATCGTCGCCGCGGTGATGTCGCCGATAGTCAACTCGTCAAAGACTCCGTCCTCGTCAAAATCATTTGTCGTGATGACGTTTCCCCGGCTGTCTTTCTGGCCGACGCCGAAACGCTCGACCGCCTGCATGCCGTGATGATGGTTGTAGGCGTTGACCGTAAAGACGCGCACCGAGTTAACTACGCCCTTCTGATGAAAGGGCTTGATGATCAGGTCGGGATCAACGCCCTCAACCTTCGAAGTGTCAACGGAGCCATCGGGGCGCGCGATGAGTTGACCGAAGCTCACGCCCTTCGTGACCAGAGAAACCGCGTAATCTCCGCCGAATTGCCGGGCTTTGCTTATGGCGAGTTGGCGCAACGCTTGAAGATCGACCGTCATCTCGCGCGCCAGCATCTCGATGGCTCCGGAGCCGTTCATCCCAAGCGTATTTCGTTCATTGGAGAACTCCCCAGAGACCGAGTCCGTCACCGGGTCCAGAACCTGCGACAGCACGAAGACGTTGGCTACAAATCCGCCCGCCCCTCCGATCGTAGGCTGATGATGGCAGTCGGCGCAGGACGTAGCGTCAGGCCCGGAAGTGCGGATGAAAGGAACGTTGTTCAGCGGATTACGCTTCGTCGGCGCGCCGGCCCCGGTCGCCGCAGGACGGCCTTGACCGTCGAGTGAAGACCAGCGGGCGGCGAATATCTCCTCGCCGATTTCAAGCAGGTCGTCGAATTTGATTTTGCCTGATTCAATATCAATTTGATTCACGTGCTCCTCAAGCGCAGGCCGCTCGCCTATTCTTGAAGGCGAGTCTTGCGCGCTGGCCACCCGGCTGTGAAATAAAATCAGAGTGGCTGTCGCTAAAAATAGAAAGAGGCAAAACATTTTCAGAAGTCGCATAAAGGCACACCTCCACTTGCGAAAGTACCTTCCGCAGGCACTTTTGAGAGGAACGAAAAACAAATGGATAGCTAACGCGCGACATGAGTAACAAGTGGAAGCTACTATGTCTAGCATCAATCGCGCGGATTGCGTCAGACGCGCCAATTGCGCCAATTACATCTGCCCTTAGCTTCGCTTGTTCGATTTGGCTCGATGCTGTTTTTGTCCGTTGACGCGGTTCTTGAGGTAGGTCACGAGCGAATCAAGCCTGACCCTGCAAATTTTGCCGACGAATATGGCCTCGATATCTTTGATCTCGACCCAATATTGAATGGTGCGGCGAGACATGCCGGCAAGCTGCGCCGCGCGCTCGGTAGTGAGAAACTTCTGTTCGCGTTGATCTTCAGGAAGAGACAAATAATGCTCCAGCAAATCCTCTCTATAGTCATCAATTACGGCTTCTGAATGGTTGGACATTGATACAGCTCCTTCCAATTGACCTCAGCCGCTTTCGGAGCTAGGATCACGGCGCTGTGAACAGTGTATCCGACGTTGCCGAAAGCGACCGAGGTTACATTGATACCCTCTGTCATCACTTGGTCGTGATGACAGAGGGCGCAGACATCCCAGCCCTGCCCGGTATGAAAAATGAGCCTAAGGCGTCCGGAATCAATGAGTAATAGTCCGCACTGTTTGAAATAGGACCTTGAGAAACTGAGCGATTTCCTCCAACGCCCGCTGCGGTTCAGTCACGCCGAGGCGGACAAGCTGGGCTGAACACACTCCCACCAGTGACAGCGATTTGCTGACCTGCAAGCATAGCTCGTGAAATAGCGATTGGGGGATAAGGTTATTAAGAGGAAAGAGCGATAACAATTCGATGGGGCAACTCGCTCAATATTAGACTTGTTGTGATGGGCGAATTTCGCCACAACATATTGATTTCCCAGACACTTGCTGTCAGCAGGGGGGGACTGCTAATTTGGGAGCGTGAAGCTACAAATCTCTGACTTAAAAACAGAACGTCAATGGCGTGCGG